>JAITNE010000167.1 GCA_031290635.1 Tannerella sp.
GTCGCTTTAAAATTTCCGCAAAATTACAGAAAAGAATTGAGATATACAAGAAAAACGGATAAACTTCGATACGAGATTGCTTCGTTCCTCTGGGAGACGGACACGTGCGACACGCGATAACAGTGAATAACGAATAGTGAATAGTGAATAGTGAATAGTGAATAGTGAATAGTGAATAGTGATGACGGACGGATGCGACAGGCGATGTCGGGATAAGGTTTAGATGATTTTGATTGCGTAAAAGATTTCGCAAAGGTAGCTGTTATGGAAAAAATGCTTACCTTTGCGGCGATTTTGGTGTAAGTCTTGCATCTTCTTGCAGGCTTAGTAAAAGGGAATCCGGTTAGAAGCCGGAACTGTACCCGCAGCTGTAAGTCCTTGTACCTCGGCGAACCTCAATGCCACTGACGTGATAGTTGGGAAGGCAGCCGGTGAAGAAAAAAAGGAAGGACAAGTCAGAAAACCTGCCAAGTCGATTATTAATAACGTCTCGGGCAAAGAGGTTAAAAACGATTTTTGATGCACATTAAACAGCTTGTCAGAATGTACGTGTACGCCGCTATCGGCGCATGTCTTGTTTCTTTTGCGGCTGTACAGCAGGCTCAGGCTCAAGAAGCGAGCGATACTGTCAGCGCGAGGCAACTTCCGGATGTGGAGGTTGTCGGTCGGTCGCGTGTGCCTGCTACGAAGCTGTCGATACCGGTACAAATGCTGGATGCACGGAGTATTGCGAGGCTTGGGACAGATGATTTGTCGGAGGCGGTGAAGAGGTTTGCGGGCGTTACGGTCAGGGATTACGGAGGTATCGGCGGACTGAAGACGGTTTCTATTCGCAGTCTGGGGGCGCATCATACGGCGGTCAGTTACGACGGAGTAACGGTTTCGGACGCACAGAGCGGACAGATAGATATAAGTCGCTTCACGCTTGATAACGTCGAGATGGTCTCGCTATCGACAGGGCAGAGCGAGGATATTTTTCGTCCGGCAAGGCTATTCGCTTCGGCAGGGGCATTGGAGATACGAACGCAAAAACCGGAGTTTGAAGAAGATCATCACCACAAAGAAGACAGCAGCTATAGAGAAGGCCGTCGCTACCGAATGGCGGTCAAACTTAAGAGCGGCTCTTTCGGGCTGTTTAATCCGACGTTGAACGGCAGCTGCAAGATTAGCGAGAGGTGGAGCGCTTCGGCTAATGTGGATTACATGCAGGCTGACAGCAAGTATCCCTACACTCTCGTCAACGGTAAAATCAAGTCCGTCGAGAAGCGGCTCAACAGCGATATAACTACCGCCCGCTTTGAAGCCAATCTTTATGGGGATTTAGGCAAGGGCGGTCGGATAGAAACCAAACTCTATGCTTTTGATTCGGAAAGAGGGCTGCCCGGCGCGGTTATCCTCTACGATAATACGGCGACAGAGCGGCTTTGGAACGATTATTCGTTTATTCAAAGCTACTATCACAATAAATTCAATAATCGTTGGCAGATGCAGGCAAGGGGAAAGTATTCCTGTTCGTACTCGCGATACAGGGATGTGAGCGACAAGTACGCCGCCGGGATGCAGGAAGACCGTAATACGCAGCAGGAGTATTATGCTTCGGCGGGGGTATTATTCTCGGCGGCCGATTGTTTTTCAGCCGCCTTATCGACGGATTATGCCTTTACGGAGTTGAAAAATAATTTCCTCAACGCGCCACAGCCCGGACGCAATACCTCGCTGACGGTTTTGGCGGCAAAGTATCAGACGCCGAGACTTACAGGCACAATCAGCCTGCTGGCTACTTATATCACAGATAAAATTAAAACGACAAACGCGACAGCTCCTGCGACAAGCGCCGCATCAACAACCTCCGCTCCCGCCTGTAAAAAACTCTCTCCGGCCGCTTCGCTCTCATGGCAGCCTCTCAGAAACAGCTCCCTGCGGCTTCGCGCCTCATATCAAAACATCTTCCGTCTGCCTACATTCACCGACCTCTATTATCTGCGCATCGGTAATTATGACTTGAAGCCCGAAAATGCCCATCAATACAACGCCGGGCTTGCGTGGAGCGGCAGCCTCGAAGATATTCTTAGATATATCAGCTTCTCGGCGGACGCTTACTATAATAAGGTAGATAACAAGATTGTGGCGCGGCCGACGCTCTACATCTGGAAGATGATGAATATGGGAGAGGTCGATATTCGCGGGCTGGACGTAAACCTTGCTGCCGAAGCGCCGTTGAGGTCAGGGGTCAGTCTTGCGATAGCGGGCAATTACACATGGCAGTCGGCTATCGACGTCAGCGATCCGAAGGCGAAGAACTATCGCGACCAGATTCCCTACACTCCGCGTCATACGGGCAATGCAAGTCTGACGGTTGAGAATCCATGGGTGAACGTCTCCTACCTGCTGACGGTCGTCGGCAAACGGTATGACTTGCCGCAGAACATCGGCAGTAACCGTATTGACGGCTATGCAGAGCAGAGTATTTCACTAAATCGAAGCTTCGTCCTGCGAAAACTATCAGTCCGTCTTCAGGGCGAAATCCTCAACATCGCCAACACGCAGTATGATGTGATTCATTATTATCCCATGCCCGGACGCTCCTTCAGAATAAACATCAAAACAGATTTTTGACAGCATCAGCATCAGCATAAACATCAGCATAAAATTAAACATCAACATAAAATAATTTATTTAATAACTTAACACTTGAAACATTATGAACAGGAGATTTTTTAATTTAGCATTAATTGCGTGCGCTTTGATTAACGCACAGGTTTTTACAAGTTGCGGCGACGATAAGGACGAGGTCGAAGAACCGACGGTCGCCGCAGAGGAGTATATCTACGTCGTCAACAACGGCAACTGGGGTGGCAACGACGGCTCTCTGACGAGGTTTAACCTTAAAGACAGCGCCGTAACTCAGGATTTCTTCTCCAGGCAGAACGACGGGCGGCGTCTGGGTGATTTAGCGCAGGACCTCATCGTTTACGGCAGCAAGATGTACATTACCGTCAACGGCTCATCGACCATCGAAATCACCGACCTCGACGCCAAGTCCCTCAAGCAGATTAAGACCGGGAGCGCTCCCCACTCGCTGGCTGCTTACGGCAACAAGGTTTACGTTACCTGCATGAACGGCTATCTCGCCCGCATCGACACCGCCACGATGGAGATAGACGCGCAGACCAGGGTCGGACGCAATCCCGAGCAACTGACCGTCGCCAAAGGCAAAATCTACGTAACCAACACCGGCGGACAGGATTACAACACCGAAACCGGCTACGACAAGACTGTTTCGGTCGTAGATCCGGCTACGTTCACCGAAACCAGGCAGATATTGGTCGTACTTAATCCCCGCTATATTGCGGCTGATCCGTCGGGCGGCGTTTACGTCGTGTCGGCCGGCAACTACGGCGACGTGCCTAACGCGCTGCAAAAGATTGACGCCACGACGGACGCGGTCAGCACGATGAGCGGCATAAACGGCTCTTACGTGGCTACTCTGGGTACGACGCTTTACGCGGTGGATGCGCCCTGGGGTGGGGCGGTGAAGTATTATTCCTACGACACGGAAGCGGGCAGGCTGCTGTCGGACAATTTCGTCGGCAACGAGGTTATAGCTTCCAATCCGCAGCTCAATACGGATGCGGTCTTCGAGCATGTTTACATCACATCGTCGGATTATATGAACAACGGCGATATTTACGTATTCGACAAGTCGGGCAAACTGCTGTGGACGTTTGAGACCGGACTTAATCCGATGAAAGCTGTAAGGATAAAGAAATGAAACAATGTTTTTACATTTTGTTCTGCCTCGCGTTTGCCTGTAACGTGGGGCAGAACTCCTCTTCTTCCAAGGATGATGCTATCATCATTGAAAAATCCGATTCTATCCGCTATGCGCAGGGCTTTGAAGTAACCGAATACGAGGGATACACAAAGATAGAAGTGCGTGATCCATGGCACGAAGGCAAATTGCTGCAACGCTATATTCTGATACCCCGCAGCCGGACGCTGCCGGCGTCTCTCCCTAAGGGGACGATAATCCGCACTCCCATACGCAGGGCGGTTGTTTACAGCGCCGTTCACGCTCGGGCGATTGTTGAATTAGGATCGGCGGATGACATTATCGGCGTCTGCGAATCGAGATATATTCTTTCGGAGGAAATCCGGCGGCGGGTAGCGCAGGGCAGCATCACCGACTGCGGCGAATCGGCCTCTCCCAACGTCGAAAAGATGATTGCGATGGAAACGGAAGTCATCTTCGCTTCAGCCTTCAACAACAGCGGCTACGGTGCGGTCGAGAAGACTGACATCCCCATCATGGAATTAGCCGACTACATGGAAACCGACCCGCTTGGACGAGCCGAATGGATAAAATTCATCGGACTGCTCACAGGTCGGGCATCCCTTGCCGACTCGCTTTTCCGTCGGACTGAAGCCAACTACCTGCGCATAAAATCCATGGCTCAAGATGCACGGAAGCGTCCGACGCTGCTTCCCGGCATGAATTACGGCTCAACGTGGTATGTGCCGGCCGGCGACAGCTATATGGCTCATCTTTATGCCGACGCCGCCGCCGATTACCTTTTCTCTTATCTGAAGGGCACGGGCAATGCGCCGTTGAGTTTCGAGACGGTCCTGGAGCGCGCCATCCATGCAGACGTATGGCTTATTATGTATTATTCCCCCAAAGCGATGACTTATTACACACTCGGAGCGGACTTTTCATCATACCGGATGTTCGACGCCTTCCGTCAACGCCATATCCATGCCTGCAACACAAACTTCTCGCTCTACTACGAAGAAGCGCCCCTGCATCCCGACT
>JAITNE010000174.1 GCA_031290635.1 Tannerella sp.
ATATCAAGGAACGCAAGGACGATTTCGCATGGGAAAACGACCGCGTAGCCTTCCGTATCTACGGACAGGCGCTGCTTCCCATCGACGGTCCCAGCAACGGCCTCGACTTGTGGTACAAACGCACGTCCGACACTATCATCAACAAGTTCTATCGTGATGAATTAGCCGGCAAGTGGTCTTATCACGACGATCACGGCGAAGGCATGGACGATTATAAGGTAGGATGCACGCTCGGTGGAGGCATGATGGCGCCTTTCGTCAACGAATCGCTCGTGCTCAACGAAAACTATGTCGGTCAGGAGTTGCTCGAAAACGGTCCGCTGCGCACTTCTTTCCGTCTGGCTTACAAGGATATTACCGTCGGCGACCGTACATTCTCCGAAAGCCGTATTTTCTCGCTCGACGCCGGTTCGCAGCTAACTAAAGTAACGCAGATTTATGGCGTAAAAGACACTCTCACCGTAGCCGCCGGCATCGTCAAACGCTCTGATGACGACGACCCATCCTGTGCATACAGCGAAAAAGGTACGGCAGCCATCATTTACGAAGAGCCTGAAACCAGGAAGGCAGGCAAGGTTTTTATCGGCATGGTCTTCCCTAACGGCCTTGAGAGGGTGATTTCAAACACCTACACCATCACCCACGCCATCAGTAAAAAGGAAGAAAGCCACTCGCACGTGCTTGGCGTTACCACATATCTCCCCGACCAGCCCGTGTCATACTATACCGGCTTCGGCTGGGACAAGTTCGGCTTCGACAACATCAACGATTTCCAGCGATATATCGGCAATTTCGTCCGGAAGATAGAAGAACCGTTAATCATCAAAATATTATAGAGATATATCGGCAATTTCGTCGGAAAGAATAGAAGCGCCATTAGTCATCAAAACATTTCGGATACGAGGTCTGAAAATAAAGTAAGAGGAAAAACTGCTTTGTTCTCCTCTTACTTTTTTTGCATTTTAAATGAAATGAGTACCTGCTCCAACTCCTGCTTATTCTGCAGGTTGTATAACCTCCAATGTCCCATCATGACGACTCGGTGGCGCCCAAAGATGAATTTTCAATCTTCTCTCTTTGCCGGTAGTATTGGGTTGAGGTTGTATTTTCAGTTTATAATAATCAAGCTTATAAACTTCTATCCAGGCAACAGATAATGTATCATGACGCGTATTTATAATACCTTTCTCGTCTGTTTTTACATAACTTGTATTCTCGTATCTTTGCCCGTCAACTTCGATACTTCCAATCTCCCATAAATCATTTAAAGTACTAACTTCAAAAGAAGTAGCATCACTTTTCAACTGCAAATTGTCGTTCTTAAAAAGCGGTAAACTTTTGCCGCCTGCATTCAAATCATTTTCACAACTTGAGCAAAGAACTGCTAACAAGGGCAACAGCCCGATTAAAATTTTCTTGTCCATATTTTATATGATTTTTAAATGAATAATGCTGCAAAGGTACACATAAGTTTAATACCCACCAAATGTGCTTGAACTATTCTATAGCTATTTATACATATTTAATCTTTATGGACAATAACATACGATGTAAATGTAAGACATTCCCTCCTCAGATATGCAGCCGAAAACTCTGTTTTTGTATTATTTTTAGTACCTTTGCAGTCGAGTATTTAAATTAATAAGGTCTGAAAGCCCACAGTGGGGCTTTAGACAGAGATATATAAAGATAGAAGAATCATCAAAATATTAAAATTACATTTATATGAAGAATCAATTTTCATTAGAAGGCAAAACAGCCTTTATTACCGGAGCCTCTTACGGCATCGGATTTGCTATAGCCTCGGCTTATGCCGAAGCCGGCGCGAAGATAGTTTTCAACGACATACGTCAGGACCTGGTCGATAAAGGTCTGGAGGCATACAAGGCTGCAGGCATGGAAGCACGGGGTTACGTATGCGACGTTACGGACGAAGAGCAGGTCAATGCCACCGTCGCACGCATAGAGCAGGAGGCAGGAGTAATCGACATACTCGTAAACAATGCCGGTATAATCAAGCGCATACCGATGCACGAGATGAAAGCGGCCGAGTTTCGCCAGGTAATCGACATCGACCTCAACGGCCCTTTTATTGTAGCCAAAGCGGTTATCCCGTCGATGCTCAAGCAGGGACGCGGCAAGATAATCAATATCTGTTCGATGATGAGCGAGCTTGGACGTGAAACGGTCTCGGCTTACGCCGCCGCAAAGGGAGGACTGAAAATGCTCACGCGCAACATAGCCTCCGAATACGGCGGGTACAACATACAATGCAACGGCATCGGGCCCGGCTACATAGCTACGCCGCAGACAGCGCCACTGCGCGAGCCTCAGTCCGACGGTTCGCGCCATCCATTCGACGCATTTATCATCGCCAAAACGCCCGCAGCCCGCTGGGGTACGACCGACGACCTCCGGGGACCTGCCGTCTTCCTCGCCTCCGAAGCCTCCGACTTTGTAAACGGACATATTCTTTATGTTGACGGAGGCATCCTTGCATACATCGGCAAACAACCCTGAGAAGGAAGACTGAACGGCATGTCGAAAAATATTTTAGCACAATGACCGCATATTCCAAAAAAATCAGTTACTTTTGCACTTTATTTACACACTAAAAACTATAAATGATGATAAAGAAAACAGTTTGTTTTTTCAGAAACCTTGCTGCAGCGGCCTTGTTCGGTACTTTGCTTGGCAGTTGCAATGAAGAAAGTCCTGAGATTCCGGTTTACGACATGGTACGCTTGTCGGAATATCAGATGGATACCCTCCGAACCGTGTTTAACTACAACCAGAACGGTTTGACCGGCTTCGACCATTATGAAGACGGTATATTAAAGGAGCATGCCTATTTGGAGTATCGCGCGACAAACATTTGCTACGTCTCCGCCGGCATTACTCACACCTTGGAATTTTTCCCCTCCAAAGGCGGCTTGCGAGTACAGTACGACAGGGCGACAATAGGCGACGCCGAGTTATATTACCTCGAATATCAGTATGACGCCGAAGGCAGGCTTCATCAAGCCTACTACGCCGCTACGCGCACAGCGCCGCTCTGGGTTATTTTCACTTACACAGGTGATAACAGCATAGAAATCGACGAACAAGGGCAGAAGTACACCATCAGCCTTTCATCCGAAGACAACACAGGCTACGTCTGCAATGTCTTGGGATTTCCCGAAACAGCCTACACATCCCGATACATCATTAATCCGGATTTATATTACCTCGGTATCTACGGCAAACCTGTCGGCAAACTGCCTGCCAATCAAGCAGTACGTCGCAACAGCAACTCCGGTTTAGCCGGCGTAGGCAAGTACAGTTATACCTATACGGGTAATTAATCCGCAGG
>JAITNE010000096.1 GCA_031290635.1 Tannerella sp.
CTGACGGGATATTGGCTCACGGGAGTGCCAAGCCCCGTCCTGTTCGGCGCACTGACAGCCTTTGCCGGACTTATTCCTATTATAGGAACAGGCATCGTCTGGGCGCCGCTCGTAGTCTATCTCGCCCTCACAGGCAACTGGATTGCCGCTATCGGTCTGGCTGCCTACTGCGGACTGATTCTGATAAATATCGACAACGTGATACGGTTTCTGCTTCAAAAGAAACTCGCCGATATTCATCCTCTGATAACTATTTTCGGGGTTATACTCGGACTTAAACTTTTTGGTTTCTGGGGGATAATATTCGGACCTCTGCTGCTGTCGATGTTTTTCCTGCTCGTCAGCATCTTCAAAAAAGAATATTTAGACCACGAAAAATAATTTTGTTTGGTTCATAAAAAATAAATACCTATCTTTGTGCTCTTATTCATTTAAATAATTTTTCACCATGACACGAAAAGTAACATTGTACACAGCTCAGTGGGGCGATATGAGCCTCGAAACAATTTGTCGGAAAGCAAAAGCGTTCGGCTACGACGGCCTCGAACTCGCATGCACCGAAAACCATCTGGACATAGCACGTCTAAGCCCGGATTATTGCAAGGAGATTAAAGACACTCTGGCCAAACACGGTCTGGAGTTGTTCACAATCTCGAACCATACAGTCGGGCAATGCGTCTGCGACCGTATTGATGCGCGACACCGCTCTATTCTGCCCGACCGCCTTTGGGGCGACGGTCAGCCCGAAGGCGTCCGCCAAAGAGCAGCCCAGGAGATGATTCGCATAGGCGATGCAGCCGTCCTGTTAGGCGCAAAAACTATCGTAGGCTTCACCGGAAGCCCGATATGGCACCTGCTCTACTCCTTCCCGCCCGTCTCGCCGGACGAGATTCAGGCAGGCTTCAAAGAAGTGGCGACCCGATTCAAACCTATCCTTGATTCATATCAGGAGAAAGGATTGAAGTTTGCCCTCGAAGTACATCCTACAGAGATAGCCTTCGACATCTCATCGGCTCAGACCCTGCTCGAAGCCCTCGACTATCATCCTGCATTCGGATTCAACTACGACCCCAGCCATCTCGGCTATCAGGGCGTCGATTACGTAGCCTTCATCCAAACATTTGCCAAGCAAATGGTACATGTCCACATGAAAGACGTATGGTGGTCCGACAAACCTACCCGCGCAGGAGTATTCGGCGGACATCTGCCCTTCGGACACCCCGACCGTAATTGGGATTTCCGCAGCATGGGACGCGGCAGAATCAACTTTGAAGAGATAATACGGGCGCTTAACCGTATCGACTACCAGGGTCCACTGTCCGTAGAATGGGAAGACAACGGCATGGATCGCGAACATGGCGCTACAGAATCGCTGCTCTTCGTCAAGCAAGTAGATTTCCGCCCGTCAAACGTAGCTTTTGATGCGGCATTTGAAAAGAAGTAATTCATTCACTTAATACATTTATAACATGACAAAAATTTCAAGAAGAGAATTTATCACCCGCTCGACCGCGCTTGGCGCGACCGGAGCGATAGGTGGAGTAGCAGGCGGCGGGCTTTTGCTTAGCTCCTGCGGCGCTGACAAAGCCGACGACGGCAAGGTCAAGTATGAACCGCTGCAATCGGATATCCCCGTAATCATCCCCGAAACCGGCGACAAAGCTATCGACGGCAAGGAGTTGAAAATAGGTATCATCGGATGCGGAGATCGCGGGTCGGGCGCAATGGAGAACATGCTGGAGGCTGCCGACGGACTGAAGGTCGTCGCTATGGCAGACCTTTTCCCCGACCGCCTCGAACGGCTTCGCAAGCGTATCGGCGGCGACAAGTTTCACCAGACGGTGGACGACAGCCGTATCTACTACGGATTCGACGCCTACCAGAAGCTGTGCGACAACAAAGACATCGACATCGTGATGGTAACCACGCCATCCATCTTCCATGCCTATCATGTGAAGTACGCTATCGAAACAGGTCATCACGTCTTTTGCGAAAAAGCGGCAGGCATCGATCCGGCAAGTTGCAAAACCTTCTTTGCTGCAATCAAGCTGGCGCAGGCTAACAAACTCTGCATCCAGACCGGCGCTCAACGTCATCACGATCGCAACTATATCGAGTCCTATCGCCACATCCGCGAAGGTATGATAGGTCGCATCACCAGCGGCGTAGTCAAGTGGAATCAAAGTTCGTTTACTACCCGCAAACGTCGTCCGGGATGGACGGACATGGAGTACATGCTGCGCGACTTCTTCAGCTGGAACTGGCTCTGCGGCGACCACGTCATCGACCAGCTCGTCCATAACATCGACGTTTTCACATGGTTCTCGCACCTGAATCCGATTTCGGTAGTAGGCATGGGTTCGCAGTTGCAACGTCGCGCAGGCGATATCTTCGACAACTTCGCCCTCGACATAGTTTACCCCGGCGGCGTGCGAGTCAATGCTCAGGCACGTCAGATTGACAACTGCGCCAACGACATCGGCGAAACTATCGTCGGCACCAAAGGGATCTGGACAAGCTACGACCATACTATCCGCGACCTCGACGGCAATGAGGTCTGGAAGTATGACTACGAAGCCCAAAACGCGAAGTTCAAGCAGAACAATGCTTACGTCCTCGAACACATGGATTTGATCAACCATATCCGTTCCGGCAAATCCTATACCTACGAAGCCGAGCGCCTTGTGGTAGCCTCCTTGACCGGCGCTATGGGACGCGAATCGGCCTACACAGGCAAGAACATCAAGTGGGATGAATACCTCGCCTCCAGCCAGTCGCTGCTGCCCGAGAACCTCCATCTCGGCAACATCGAGAACTTTGCGAAGATATACGTCCCGCCGAGAATGGGGACATTAGCGCCTGATCCAAGTTAAATATCCGAGAAGTATGAGAAAGATATTAATACTGACGGCAGTAATGTCGCTAATATGCTTACCGGCTTGCATGCAAGCCGGTAAGCTCTCGAAGGCGCTTATAGTTACGGGACAGAACAACCACAACTGGAAAGTAAGTAACGTAGCCATAAAGCAGATACTTGAGAACTCCGGCCTTTTCAGCGTCGATGTAGCAATCTCTCCGGCGCAGAAAGAAGATATGAGCAGCTTCCGGCCGAAGTTCGCCGACTATCAGGTAGTAATACTCGATTACAACGGCGAACGCTGGTCAGCCGAGACCGACCAGGCCTTTCTGGATTACATCAACAAAGGCGGCGGACTTGTACTCTACCACGGCGCCAACAACACCTTCCGCGAGTGGAAAGAATTCAACCGCATCATCGGCTTCGGAGGATGGGGGGGGCGCAACGAAACCGACGGGCCCTACATATATATGAAAGACGGCAAGGTATTCTACGACGACGCAGTCGGTCCCGGAGGTTCGCATGGCCCTCAGCACGAGTTTGTGATGAACATCGGCAACCCCAAACACGCAATCACCAAGGGATTACCCGCCAAGTGGCTGCATGCCAGGGATGAGTTGTACGACCGTATGCGCGGCCCCGGCAAGGTTAAAGATCCGATATTCTGGTCATATTCATCGCCCGACAAAAACGGCACAGGACGCGACGAGCTGAACATCTGCACCATCGAGTACGGCAAAGCCCGCATCTTCCACACTACCCTCGGACACGCCGGAGGCACGCTCGAAGACAACACGGCTATGCAGTGCACCGGCTTTCAGGTAACGCTACTTCGCGGTTGCGAATGGGCGGCCACAGGCAAGGTAACGCAAAAAGTCCCCGCCGACTTCCCCACCGAGACGCAGGTTTCCTACAGGAAGAACTACAAAGCCCCCCTGTAATCTCCCACGAAGGGGGAAGTTATGACTGCAAAACGACATCCAATCAAACCGGCTGACGTCCGTTCCGAATCCGGGTTCGGAGCTTTCTACACCGCTTACTACAAGCGTTTCATGCGGTATGCCTTGTATTACGTAAGCAATGAGCAGACGGCTGAAGACATCACCCACGACGCCATACTTTATTATTGGGAGAATCGCGATACGCTGTCGCCCGAAACAGACGTCGTAGGCTATTTGGTATTGACGGTCAAGAATAAATGTTTGAACTACCTCAAGCACCTGCAAGTAGAAGCCGATTTCAACAAGAGCTACGCCGAGTTGCAGGAGTGGGAAATACAATCGCGAATCATGACTTTGGAAGACGATAACTACACGGAGATATTCACGAAAGAGTTGATGGAATTAGTAACTGCTTCTCTGGCTAAACTTCCACGGCAGACCCGTGATATCTTCGTGCAACATCGTCTTGACAACAAGCCCCGCAAAGAAATAGCAGCAGCTATGGGCGTCTCACTGCAAAAGATCGATTACCATGTAAACAAAGCTAACGACCATCTACACAAGGATCTTAAAGACTATATACCTATCCTTCTTATTTTTTTACAGAAGATTTTCGAGTAAAAGTTGGGATTTTCCGCACCTTAGTTGCTCTTATCATATAGAGTAAAAAAATAATTGATGGAAATAAACCGTAACATACTTATAAGTTACTTTCTCGGAGAATGTTCCGACGAAGAAAAGACAGCCATTAAGCAATGGTTAGCGAGCGACGAGGCGCATAAACAGATGTTTATCAGCGAGCGCATCCGTTTCGACGCCTCCGTTATTGTTGATGAAGACAGCATCACTTCATATAACGTACGCACGACGCACGTCGGAACTATCTTCCGTAATATGCTGAAAATCGCTGCTGCAGTCAGCCTTTTGGTTATATCGAGCTATACTTTGTGGCTCTATCGCAGCAGTCATGCAGCACAAAAATCCATGCTAACCATCCATGTACCTGCGGGCAACAGAACGTCGCTAACCTTACCTGACGGCAGTTTAGTCTGGCTTAATTCAAATACCACGCTCATATACCCCGGCGTCTTCGCCGGCAATGAACGCAGTGTAGAGTTGAACGGTGAAGCATACTTTGAAATAAAGAAGAGCGACAAGCAATCCTTTGTCGTCAAAACAGCCAAATATAATGCCAAGGTTTTGGGTACAACGTTCAATATAGAAGCATACTCCAATACCTCCGACTTCGCAACAGCCCTGTTTACCGGAAAAGTCAAGCTCTATAAAGACCTTGGCGAAGACAAATCCCTCTACCTCAACGCCGGTGAAACAGCACGCTTAGTGAGCGACACGCTTCAGGTGTCGCCGACCGACGTCAACAGTTATCGCTGGAAAGAAGGTTTAATCATCATTGAAGACAAGTCATTCGAGGAAATAATGATTTTGTTCGGTAAATACTTCGACAACACAATCGTCATCCGAAACAACAACGTGAAGAAGTTAGCCTATCGCGGCAAACTTCGCATTGCCGACGGGGTAGATCATGCCCTGCGGGTACTCCAAAAAGATTTCAGCTTCACCTACAAGCGCGATGAAGATACAAATACAATTTACATCTATTAATCACTAATACCCCGACTGCCTATGGAAAATGAAAGTTATTAAGACAAAAAAGAACCGGCAAGCGCTCTAACGCCCGCCGATTCAAACAAGTACATCGGAAGAGGCGCTCTAACGCTCGCCGATTCTAACAAGTACATCGAGAAACATACTTATTATTTACTTAAAAAAACGAACAAAGATAATGAAAAAAAATTTATTAACAGAGGTAACGCCACAAAATTACACGGCATATCTCCAAATTTTTAGAATCATGAGAATATCAATATGTATATTATTATTCTTTTCGAGCTTTGTGCTGGCCGAGAACGCCATGTCGCAGAATGCACGAGTAAGCCTGAACAAGCAGGCTATTTTACGGGAAGTGTTGGATGAGATTGAACATCAGACTGATTATCTATTCCTTTCAAATGTAGATATCGACCTGAATCGCAAGGTATCCATCACAGTGAGCAGCAAGCCGGTACGCGAAGTGTTGGATAAACTCTTCGAGCACACCGACTTAACCTACGCTATGGAAGGCGTCAACATAATACTTTCCAAGCGAGCGACGGCCTTAAACAGCGCAGCTGCAATCAGTCAGCAGCAAACGCGCAAGGTCAGCGGTCTGATAGTTGACGATACAGGCCTGTCGGTCATCGGCGCAAGCATCCTCGAAAAAGGTACTACTAACGGCACTACTACCGACGTCGATGGAAAATTCTCTCTCAGCCTGACTGCCGATGATCCGATATTGCAAATATCGTACTTAGGCTATATCAGTCAGGAAGTTACGGTTGGTGAACAGACTTTTTTGGAAATCACTTTAAGGGAAGATACCCAGACACTTGAGGAGGTCGTTGTTGTTGGGTATGGCGTGATGAAAAAAAAGTTGCTAACCGGCGCTACAGTGCAAGTCAGCGGATATGCAATACAGAGCCGCAATGCTACAACTGCGCTCGGCGCTCTACAAAGTCAGACCCCCGGCGTCAACATTGTGCAGAAATCCGGCAAACCGGGTGAAGGCTTCAATGTTACTATTCGCGGAATGGGCACAATCGGAGACGCCAAACCTCTGTATGTCGTTGATGGAATCGCAGGTATCGACATCAACAACCTGAATCCGTCCGACATTGAATCTGTCGATGTTTTGAAGGATGCTGCATCGGCTGCTATCTACGGAGCGCGTGCTGCCAACGGCGTAGTGCTTGTAACGACCAAGCAAGGCAAGTCAGGCAAGATACAGCTATCGTATGACAGTTATTTTGGTGTACAGAACATCGCCAAGACGCCGCCATTGCTGAATGCCAAGGACTACATGCTGATTGAAGACGAGACCCGATTCAACGAAGGCAACGGCGTATATAACTGGTCGAGCGAAATACCACATTATTTGCTTGACAGAATCAACAACGGCACGTGGGAAGGCACTAACTGGCTCAAGGAGTCGCTCAAGAATGACGCC
>JAITNE010000076.1 GCA_031290635.1 Tannerella sp.
TTTTTGTTCGCTTTGTTCGCTTTTCTTTCGGCTTGCGTCGGTAAAGATACTATAATTTTTTGTAACTCAACAAATAAAACGAGATTTTAACACAAAAATAATTTCGTCCCCTCCAAATCCCCTCCAAATCCCTCATTAAATTCTCAATTCTCAATTCTCAATTATTACATGTCTTAACTTCACCGTATGACCACATTATCAATCACATCCGAGCCGGCTTCGGCATTGAGCTTTTTGACTAAACTCTTACGCTTCGAGAGCATATCGGCGCGTATGACCGACGAGGTCATCGAGACATAAAGTGTGCGGTTCTTAACGCATGTATTAGTAGTGTGAGCGGCTATGGCGGGACCGAACAATTCACCCCAAAGCCTTGCTACGCGATGCTCCAACATCTGATGATAGAGTTCCGGTTTGTCCTGCCAGAAAAGCCTCAACATCTCATTTATATGTGTTGTGTTTCTTCGTACCATAATTATTTATTGAGGGTGGTGTTTACCTCTCCCCGTTCGACATGAAAGAGCGAGTAGTCGTGATGCATGGATTCGAGGATACGGTCGAGGTATTTGCGGTTGGTGTCGGTGATAAATATCTGACCGAAGCGGTCGCCACCGACGAGGCCGATGATTTTCTCTACGCGGTCGGAATCAAGCTTGTCGAAGATATCGTCGAGCAGCAGGATAGGCGTAGTAGTTCCTTGCGCAACCATGTAGGAAAACTGCGCAAGTTTGAGCGCTATAAGGCAAGTCTTGTTCTGTCCCTGCGAGCCGAATCGTCGAATAAGCCGCTCGTCAAGCATCAGTTCGACGTCATCCTTATGAACGCCCACGGAGGTGTATCCGAGCATCATGTCGCGTGGGCGCGAATCCCGCAGTGCAAGAGCGATGTCTCGACCTTCGAGCCGCGTAAGGTATCGCAGACCGACTATCTCGTCGGAGCTGCAAATCAGGCGATAATACTCGTTGAAAAGAGGAATGATACTATCGAGCATCATAGCGCGTTTGGCGTGAATCTGTTCGCCATGCATCTGCATCTGCATCTCAAGCACGTCGAAGAGCGAGGCGTCGGAAATTTGTTCGCGCAGCAGAGCGTTACGCTGGCTTAAAGCCTTGTTATACTGTATCAGCGAGTTGAGATAAGGGCGGTCGTGCTGCGAGATAATCATATCGACGAAGCGACGACGCTCTTCGCTGCCTCCGTTTATAAGCTCGGCGTCGGCAGGCGATACCATCACAAGCGGCAATAAACCAATATGTTCCGACATGCGCTCGTACTCTTTCTTGTTGCGCTTGAACTGCTTGCGCTGACCGCGACGGATAGCGCAAAAAACCTCCTCTTCGCGACCGTCATAGTCATAGACGCCTTGCAGGACGCACAGCTCCTCATCGTTGCGTATCACTCTCGCATCGGGTGCGTTGTTATGGCATTTGGTAAACGAGAGATAGTAGATTGCATCAAGGAAGTTGGTCTTTCCCATGCCGTTGTTCCCGAAAAAGCAATTCAAGTTGCCCGAAAACCCGACTTCGGCTTGCGTAATGTTCTTATAATTGATGACGGATAACTTGCTTATTATCATATATTTATTGTTTCGTTGCAAAAAAATTTCACCTGCAAAAGTAAAAAAAAATGCTCGATTTGTATGATAATTCGGTAAAATAGAGTAATTTTGTGGCCTGAAAATTCAAATTACATATATTTTTTTATGGCAAATCAACATTCTGAAAAGAAAACAACAACCGCTGAAAAGGAAGTAGGCGAGTTAGTTTCGCGTTCCGAGCAGTTCATCGAGAACAACAAGAAGAACATCTCTTACGGCATACTTGGCCTTGCTGCCATCGTAGCTGTAGTGATGGCGATCAATTATCTGTATCTGCAACCCAAGAGCAAAAATGCTTCGTTGGCGATCTACAAGGGAGAACAGTACTTCCAGAAGGATTCGTTCAACTTGGCGTTGAACGGGAACGGCGTTGACTACGACGGTTTCGAGCAGATAATCGACCAGTACGGAGGTACGAAGTCAGCCAACCTTGCGAAGGCTTACGCAGGCGTATGTTACTACAAGACAGGCGACTACGAAAGCGCTATCAAGCATCTGAAATCATTCGACAGCGACGATGACAATATTGCGCCTGCAATCATCGGTCTGATAGGCGATTGCTACGTTGATGCGGGTGATACCAAGCAGGGCATAGCGTTCTTCGAGAAAGCGGCGTCCAAAGCGTCGAATGACTTTCTGAGTCCTATTTATCTAAAGAAGGCAGGCATCGCCTACGAAAGCCTGCAGCAGTATGACGCCGCCGTGAAGGCATATACCGCTATTAAAGAGCGTCATGCGGCTTCGATGGAAGCAATGGATATCGACAAGTACATTGTACGCGCTCAATCAGCCGCTAAGAAATAAGCTCAATGGCGACGACTAATCTCTCGGCTTATGACTTTGACGGCGTTCCTGACGGCTCGAAGATGCGAGTCGGTATCATCGTCTCGGAATGGAACCGCAATGTTACGGAGCGACTTCTCGAAGGAGCTGTCGAGACCTTGCGGCGACATGGCGTTGCGGCGGATAACATCAAGGTTTATCGCGTGCCGGGTAGCTTCGAGCTGACATTCGGCGCACAGCAAGCGGCCAAGTATGGCGACGTCGATGCGGTCATTGTTCTTGGTTGCGTCGTCCGTGGCGAAACGCCACATTTCGAATACGTCTGTCAGGGCGTAACCGAAGGCGTCACAATGCTTAACGCAACACAAGATATCCCTGTGATATTCGGGCTTTTAACTACTGAAGACATGGCTCAAGCCGAAGCCCGTGCGGGAGGTAAATTAGGCAACAAAGGAGACGAATGTGCGGTCACTTCGATAAAAATATTCGATTTTATTTGCACATTAAAAAAATAGTTCGTACCTTTGCAGCGCTTTAAGAGAAAAAAAGGGCAGTTACCAGAGTGGCCAAATGGGGCAGACTGTAAATCTGCTGGCTTACGCCTACGGTGGTTCGAATCCATCACTGCCCACTAAAGATGAATGAACTAGCTTGGTTTTTAAGCTGTTCGGTTCATCAAATTTGCGGAAGTAGCTCAGTTGATAGAGCATTAGCCTTCCAAGCTGAGGGTCGCGGGTTTGAGTCCCGTCTTCCGCTCTCTCTGATAATCAGGCGCTTACAATTCTGTAAGCGCCTTTTTTGTGCCTTTTTTTCGCTATATTGCAGAATTTCCTTACCTTTGTAATCGCTTATCTATCAGTTCTTGTCAGTTTTAGTAAAGTTACAGTCGGGTCTTCAAACGTGCACCAGATTGAACTGAAACCAAACTGTCTTAAATTATTATTGATAAGGCAAATGAATAAAGGAAAGTATATAGGCTATAGGTCGCCATTGAGCGTTTCCCGCAAGATTTAGAACTCCTGTATCGAAGCGCTTTTTCAGCGTGATTCTTTT
>JAITNE010000119.1 GCA_031290635.1 Tannerella sp.
GAGAACACTCCTTCGCCGAAGAACGGCTTTCGAGGAGCTGGTTTCGGCAGGCTGAGGGACTGCTCGCCCTTGCCGCCGGCTACGTCAACCGATGTATAGACGAGGTGCTGCATGGCCTGCGCTCCTTCGACCCAAGGGCCGCCGCTGCCGTTCCAGCCGGGTCCGATGCCCAGAACCATGCGGATGCCGAGCCTTTCGCACTCGTGCACGGCGTGGGCAAAGAGAGTCTGCCATTCTTCGCTGAGGAAATCGACCTTTCCGCGTGGGATGCCGATGCCTACTTCGAGGAACAGGACGTGTCCTATGCCGGCTTTGCGCAT
The DNA here is from genome assembly GCA_031290635.1 of Tannerella sp. GTDB lineage: Bacteria > Bacteroidota > Bacteroidia > Bacteroidales > Tannerellaceae > Tannerella. Next base: position 321 of record JAITNE010000119.1, read on the forward strand.
GGCTTCGAGGTCTTTGGTCATGCCGTCGGCAGAGAGGTTGCCGTCCATAAAATACCAGTAAACGCCCGGACGGGCTTCGTCGGGCGGAGTGATGAAACCTTGTTCCAAACTGTCTGTGCCGCCGTTTGTAGTGCAAGACCAGATGACCGTCAAAGCAGTCAGAATAAATAATATCTTGTTCATAAGAATTAGAAATTAGAAGTTAGAAATTAGAAATTAGAAGTTAACTTAATATTGTGTGAATGATTTGGATATAAACTCTAATACTAATGGCAGTTCCATACGCCAATACGACCAGCTATGGCCTCCGTCTTTGACGCGATATTCGTGAAGTATCTCGGCTTTGCGAAATGCTATGTGCATAAGACTGTTGCCTTCATAGAGGAAGTCGTCGTCGCCACAACTGATGTACCAGCGTATGCCTTTGAATTTGCCGATATCTTCTTGAGATGCGTTTGAAAGGATACCTTCGATGCTGTGTCGCTTGAAGTATTCGTTCACTTTTTCTTCGGATATTTCGGAAGAGTTGCCGAAGCGCTTTTTCAGTTCACCAAGCTCCCAGCTGCCCGTCGAAGCGCTTAGCGGCGCGGCTGACGAGAACATTTCGGGGTGATGCAGGGAGTAGAAGATTGTGCCTCCGCCGCCCATCGACAAGCCTGAAATAGCGCGATAACGGCGGTCGGTACGTACCCGATAGGTCTTCTCGATGTGGGGAATGAGTTCCTTGAAGAAGAAGTCTTCGTAGTTGAAATCGCCCTTGATGTCGTTGAAATATCCGCGTCGAGAGGTGTTGGCGTCGGGCATAACGATGATAAGGTCAGATGAAAGTCCTTCGGAGATGGTCTTGTCGGCGATGTGCTGCACTTGTCCGAACTGCACCCAGCCGGTATGGTCGTCGCCTGAACCGTGCAATAGATAGAGCACGGGATAGCTCCGGTCTGACTCTTCATACCCCGGAGGGAGATAGATTGAGTAATGGCGCTCCATCTTGAGGATGTCGCTTTTAACTGTGCGGGTCTCATATACGACGCTCCGCTGCGCCTGTGTGACGCCGAATATGGCCAGCATCATCGCCATTGAAATTAATTTGTTCATAGGGTTAAAAAATTAGAAGTTAGAAATTAGAAATTAGAAATTATGTCTTCTTGTTTGAGAAGCATAAGTCGTCCGTTTACAAGGTGGTATTTGTCGCCGCTTTCACGGCAGATGGCAATACCCTTGGAGTTGAAATAAAGACGGTGTCCGCAGGCGCTGATCCATCCGGTCTGACGCCCCGGAGTACCTAATACTAATGCGTGAGGCAACACGTCATGCGTTATGACCGCTCCTGCGCCTATCATTGCGTATCGACCGATAACGCATCCGCAGATGATTGTGGCATTAGCTCCTACGGTAGCGCCGCGACATACAAGCGTGGGTTGATATTCCTGTTTACGGTCGATGCTGCTGCGCGGGTTGACGACGTTAGTGAAGACGCAACTCGGTCCCAGAAAGACTTCATCTTCGCAGCTTACGCCGGTGTAAATCGAGACGTTGTTCTGTATCTTGACCCTATCGCCTATCTTCACGCCGTCGGCTATGAAGACGTTCTGACCTATCACGCAGTCGCGTCCTACCTCGCAACCCGGCATCAGGTGTGAGAAGTGCCATATCTTAGTGCCTTCGCCTATCTTGCATCCGGCGTCAATAATTGCTGTTGGGTGTACTTCCATATAATTGAATTTTATTTGTATAATTGAAGTCCTGCGCCAAGCAGGAATATTGCAGGTTTCTTATGCAGGTCGGGTTTATGAGCCGCCCAGTCCTTGACCGTCATCGTCAGAATAAATTCATCCCGGCATGAAATATTGCACGCAAGGCACAACATGGTAGAAGGCCGGCAGTGTCGCAGGAGGTCGTCAAACAGTTGTGAGTTACGATAGGGCGTCTCAATAAATATCTGCGTAGCTCCTTCGGCATAAGTTCTAAGTTCGAGAGCCTTGATACGCTCGGCTCGCTTGGGCGCTTCGACCGGCAGATAACCGTTGAATGCAAACGACTGACCGTTGAGTCCCGACGCCATCAGCGACATTATTACCGAAGACGGACCCACGAGGGGCGCTACCTTGTATCCCTTGCGATGCGCCATTGCCACAACCTCTGCGCCCGGGTCCGCCACCGCCGGACATCCTGCTTCAGATATTATGCCCATCGACTGTCCGTCTTCCATCACTCTCAGCATATCCGACATTTCAATCGCCGTAGTATGCTCGTTAAGTTCGGTAAACGAGAGTTCATCAATAACAATTTGCGGCGCGGTTTTCTTAAGGAAACGTCGTGCCGAGCGCAGGTCTTCGACGAGGAAATGCTTCAGCGAGAGAATGATCTCGTTGTTGTAATTCGGCAAGACCATCTCCGCCGGCGTATCTCCCAAAGTGGAAGGAATAAGATACAATATAGCTCGTTTCATGCCGACAAAGATAAGCAAAATATTTATCAAAACAGGAATTTCTTTTTACAGAATAAGCAGAATTTGCAGGATTTACATATCAGGATTCAGGTTGAAAGCAGATAACTTCTTCCCTTCTCGTCTTTCATTTTTTTTTCGTATCTTTGCAACCTCAAAACAATAGAGCAAATTTATTATATAACTAAAATTTAGATTCTTATGTGGTTAATTAATTCTTCTATCGGAAGGAAATTTGTAATGAGTATTTCCGGCATAGTGCTGGTCTTATTCTTGCTTTTTCACCTGTCCATGAATGTTACGGCGGTATTCTCGGCTGAGGCCTATAATACAATCTGCGCCTTGCTGGGCGCTAATTGGTACGCCGTCGCCGGAACCGTTGTGATTGCGGGTATTATCGCAATTCACTTTACCTACGCCTTGATTTTGACGCTTGCTAATCGCAGGGCGAGGGGCAAAAGCTCCTACAAGGTCAATGCGCGACCAAAAGGCGTCAGCTGGGCGTCGCAAAACATGTTTGTAATCGGACTTGTAGTCGTCTGCTTCATGATTTTGCACTTCAGTCAGTTCTGGTATAAAATGATGTTCGCCGAAATCATCGGACATCACGAAATCGAGCTGTGTAACGGCTCTACACTTAGCCCTCAGGACGGCGCGGGCTTTGTGGCTTACTACTTCAGCCACCTTTGGGTGGTCGTGGCGTACCTCGTCTGGTACGTAGCCTTATGGTTTCATCTGACGCACGGCGTGTGGAGCGCAATTCAGACGGTCGGATTCAACAACGAACTGTGGCTCAAGCGCTGGAAAGCGGTCGCTTACGTAGTTGCTACGCTTGTCTTCCTCGGATTTGCCTTCGTAACCCTTTACTTTTATGCGCTAAGCCTTTTTGGAGGCGGTTGCTGTTAATCATTGTACATTAAAAATTCAATTTTTATGAGTGAAATTAATTCAAAAATCCCACAAGGGCCTTTAGCCGAGAAGTGGACAAACTACAAAGACCATCAAAAACTTGTGAATCCATCCAACAAACGCCGACTTGACGTCATAATCGTCGGCACGGGACTTGCCGGCGCTTCAGCCGCCGCATCTCTGGCTGAAATGGGTTTCAACGTTTTGAACTTCTGCATCCAGGATTCACCCCGTCGCGCTCACTCTATCGCAGCGCAGGGCGGTATCAATGCAGCCAAGAACTACCAGAACGACGGCGACTCAGTCTATCGCCTTTTCTACGATACCATCAAGGGAGGCGACTACCGCGCTCGTGAAGCCAACGTTTACCGTTTGGCGGAGGTATCCAATTCTATCATCGATCAGTGTGTAGCGCAGGGCGTACCCTTCGCCCGCGAGTACGGAGGCCTGCTCGACAACCGTTCTTTCGGCGGCGCACAGGTTTCGCGCACATTCTACGCTCGAGGACAGACCGGTCAGCAGCTTTTGCTCGGCGCATACTCAGCCCTGAGCCGTCAAATCGGTAAAGGCAAGGTCAAAATGTACACCCGACATGAGATGCTCGACGTAGTTGTCATCGAAGGACGCGCACGCGGCATCATCGCACGAGACCTTGTCAGCGGAAAAATCGAACGCTATGCCGCGCACGCCGTCGTTATCGCTTCAGGCGGATATGCCAACACGTTTTTCCTCTCTACTAACGCCATGGCTTCAAACTGTTCGGCTGCATGGCAGTGTTACAAGAAGGGCGCTTACTTCGCAAACGCTTGCATGGCGCAGATTCATCCTACATGTATTCCGGTGCACGGCGAATCTCAGTCGAAACTGACCCTCATGTCCGAATCCCTCCGTAACGACGGACGCATTTGGGTTCCCCGTAAAAAAGAAGACGCCGAAGCCATCCGCGCAGGCCGTCTCCGTCCTACGGATATTAATGAATCAGACCGCGATTACTATCTCGAACGCCGTTATCCCGCCTTCGGCAACCTCGTTCCCCGCGATGTTGCTTCAAGAGCAGCCAAAGAACGCTGCGACGCCGGTTTCGGCGTAGGAACAGGGCAGGCCGTTTACCTCGACTTCGCCGAAGCTATCAACCGGCTGGGCAAAAACGTCGTAGAAGCCCGTTACGGCAATCTTTTTCAGATGTACGAGAAGATAGTTGACGATAATCCTTACGAAACCCCGATGATGATTTTCCCCGCGCTACATTACACGATGGGCGGCGTGTGGGTCGATTACGAACTTATGACCTCCATCAAAGGATTGTACGCCATCGGAGAATGCAACTTTTCCGACCACGGTGCAAACAGGCTCGGCGCGTCAGCGCTTATGCAGGGACTTGCCGACGGATACTTCGTTCTGCCCTACACCATCCAGAACTATCTGGCGGATCAGATACAGGTGCCGCGTTTTTCGACCGACGCTCCCGAATTTCAGGAAGCCGAGAAAGCTATTCAGGCTCGAATTGCAAAATTAACCTCCATCAACGGCAAACGTTCCGTTGACAGCATCCACAAAGAGCTTGGACACATCATGTGGGATCATGTCGGCATGGCGCGCGACGATAAAAGTCTGCGCGAGGCTATCGAACTGCTCAAAGCTCTGAAGAAAGAGTTCTGGACTAACGTAAGGATTCCCGGCGACGCCGCCGACTTGAACGTAGAGCTTGAAAAAGCCCTCCGGCTTGCCGACTTTATCGAGATAGGGATGCTTGTAGCACGCGATTCGCTCGACCGCGAGGAGTCGTGCGGTGGACATTTTCGCCTCGAACATCAGACCGAAGAAGGCGAGGCGCTGCGTCACGACGATAAATTCTCCTACGTCTCCTGCTGGAAGTACGAAGGTGAAGACAAAGACCCCGTCATGCTCCGCGAGGCGCTCGATTACGAATTTGTAGTACGTCAACAGAGAAATTACAAAAATTAATTCATCATGGATAGAAACATAGATATAACATTAAAGGTTTGGCGTCAAAAAAGCCCTAAGGCACGCGGCGCGTTTGAGACATATCAACTGAAAGGCATATCGCAAGGCAGCTCGTTCCTTGAGATGCTCGACGTGTTGAACGAGAAATTGATAAATGACGGACTTGAGCCTGTCTTTTTCGACCACGATTGCCGCGAAGGCATCTGCGGAATGTGTTCGCTCTACATCAACGGACACCCGCACGGGCCTGACACTGCCGTTACTACCTGCCAGCTCCACATGCGCAGGTTCAACGACGGCGAAACCATCACCATTGAGCCGTGGCGTTCGGCAGGATTCCCTGTAATTCGCGACCTCACGGTTGACCGGCAGGCTTACGACAAAATAATACAGGCCGGCGGATTCGTTTCCATCAACACCGGCGGCGTTCCCGACGCCAACTCCATCGCCATCCCCAAGCAGGACGCAGATTTGGCAATGGATGCGGCGGCGTGCATAGGATGCGGCGCATGTGTAGCAGCCTGCAAGAACGGTTCGGCGATGTTGTTTGTATCGGCGAAGGTAAGCCAGCTGGCGTTGCTGCCGCAGGGCAGGATAGAAGCCGCCCGCCGCGCCAAAGCCATGGTAGCGAAGATGGACGAGTTAGGCTTCGGAAACTGCACCAACACTCGCGCCTGCGAAATGGAGTGCCCCAAGAACATATCCGTAACCAACATCGCCCGACTCAACCGCGAATATCTCACAGCCAAAATTAAAGATTGATAAGTAGAAATAAATTCGTACCTTTGCGACGTTAAACAATAAAAAATTTGAATTATGTTGAAAGAAATATTGTCAATATCCGGTAAACCCGGTCTGTACAGGCTCGTTTCCAAGGCTAAAAACCTTCTGGTAGTCGAGTCAATCGCCGACAAGAAGCGTGTCCCCGCTTATGCGCACGACAGAGTCATCACTCTGGCCGACGTCTCCATCTATTCCGAAGAAGGCGACGCGTCGATTGTGGAAGCCCTCACCGGAATCCGCGACAAAGAAGGCGGAAAGCAGATATCCTTCGACTTCCGGAAAGCCTCCAGCGAAGAGTTGCATGAGTACTTCGCAGCAGTAATGCCCACATTCGACCGCGCGAAGGTCTATCCTACCGACATCAAGAAGATACTCAAGTGGTACAACATCCTGGTAACGGCCGGCATAACCGAATACGCGCCGAAAGTCCCTGCCGCACCCGTTTCGGAGGAAGCAACATCCGAAGAAGAAGCGGTTTCGGAAGAAAAGGAAGCCAAAAAGCCGGCAGCCGCCAAAGCCGTAAGCGCCACGAAGTCCGGCAAGCGCAAGGACACGTCCGCAACATCATCCAAAGCCACCACAAAGGTCAAATCCACGCCCAAACCCTCAGCACCAAAGAAGAGTGTCGTCGGCGCCAAGCGTGGCGGATAAAAAAGCCATCCGTGAGGAGGCATATTAGTTATTAATATATTATGTGGTTATTGTTGTTTTATAAAATTTTCAACAATAACCATTGAGCGGGACAGGTGAGACTTCCCGCTCTTTTTATTTAGCAGGATGGAGGCACGCAGCCGACGCAAGGATATTTCTCCACGGATTACACGGATTACACGGATTCAAAGC
>JAITNE010000137.1 GCA_031290635.1 Tannerella sp.
ATTAATCACTGTTGATGACGAGAGCAGGAACTGTCCGTTGCCGATCTGCATCTTCAGAGGTTTAGGTATCAGACCTGAAAGTTTGTCTGAGCTGTGTGCCGATAAGCCTATCGTGCACATAAAGATAATGTAATAGATTTTTTTCATTTGTATCAAAATATAATGTGAGAATAATGACCGCAAAGATAAGAAAAAATATCGGAAAGAGTGAATAACTAATAACGAATAGTGAATAACTAATAATGCGTCTCCGGTTACATCATTCATATAACTTTATTTTCGCTTCTCGGAATCAATTTGGCCGCCAAGATTATCGATACGCAGCCGTTCCGTTTCGATACGCAGCCTCTCCGTTTCGATGATCCTGCAAATATAATTGAATATGCCGCCAAAGTTTTCGATCCCGCGCCGAAAAACTTCGACTACGCGCCGAAATACTTCGACTACGCGCCGAAATACTTCGACTACGCGCCGAAAAACTTCGACTACGCGCCGAAATACTTCGACTACGCGCCAAAATACTTCGACTACGCGCCGAAAAACTTCGATCCCGCTGACGTCAAAAATAAATACGTAAATCATTGAATTGAGAATTGAGAGTTGAGAATTGAGGTTGCTTCGTGCCTCTGTTGAACGGCGATGTAGAATTAAAGCCTTTCATCCCCGACAGGTGATTCATATCAACATAAAACTTCATCTTATGCATATTTATTCAACGCAGTTGATTAACATCAAAATAACTTGGATGATTTTTCGGTGAATACCATACGGTAAAACAAAAGAATGGCTGTTTCATCTTCTGTTGATATGAATCCCCTGACGGGTATAAGCATTATTCACTATTCGTTATTCACTCTTCACTATGCTCTCTTTTCAATATTTTTTCCTACCTTTGCGCGACTTTTTGAAGAAAAAACGATGATTAAATACAACAGACAGGAGCATGTTATCCAATGGCTGATCGGAATAGGAGACTTGGCGGTGCTCAACCTCGTATTCTTTGGTATTTACTGCATTTTAGCCCCCCTCTATACTGACGCTATGGAGCCTAAAATGCGGGAAACTATCCTTCTGATGAACTTCTGCTATCTCTTTACCCTCAACTTCGTGCCTATGAAGTTGCATCTTTCGGTCGTCTTTATCGACAAAATCGTGCAACGCTCTTTTTACTTCGTTACTACATTTATCTTCCTCTTCGCTACATGCCTTATCTTCCTCGACCTTGGCAACGCGCTGGCTACATACTTGATAGTTTATTACCTCGCCCTGCTGCTGATTTTCTCGCTCTGGAGGGTGCTCGTCAGGCTTTTGGTCAAGACTTATCGACGCAAGGGCTACAATGCCAAAAATATTATCATCGTAGGAGCAGGCAAGAACGGCATGGAGCTGTATAATGTCATCCGGCACGACCTTTCGTATGGCTTCAACGTGCTCGGTTTCTTCGACGACAACGCCGTACTGCAAGATATTATCCCCAACTATCTCGGACCCGTCCGCATGATCGAAGAATACATCAAAAACCATGATGTAGATGAGATTTACTGCACTATCCCCGGCGCTAACAGCGAAAAGATCTCCGACCTGCTTAATTTTGCCGAAAAACATCTTATACGCTTCTTTATCATACCTGAATTTTACAGGGATATAAAGAAGAGCATGAACCTCGAAATCATGGAATCCGTGCCCCTGCTGACCATGCGCCTCGAGCCGCTGCAATCGGTCTATAACCGCATTGTGAAGCGCGTCTTCGACGTCAGTTTCTCCCTGACCGTGATGATAGTGATATTTCCCTTGATGTACATTATCGCAGGTTCGATGATTAAACTCTCCTCTCGAGGACCCGTACTCTTCAAGCAGAAACGCACCGGACAGTACGGCAACATCTTCGAGTGTTACAAGTTCCGCACGATGAGAATCAACGACGAGGCAGACCTCGCGCAAGCCGTCAAGCACGACCCGCGAACTACCCGCACCGGCAGCTTCCTGCGACGCACCAATCTGGATGAGTTCCCCCAGTTTATCAACGTCCTGAAAGGCGAGATGTCGGTAGTCGGACCCCGTCCTCACATGCTCAAGCACACCGAGCAGTACTCGCGTCTGATTGACAAATACATGATACGCCATCTTGTCAAACCCGGCATCACCGGCTGGGCGCAGATAACCGGCTATCGCGGCGAAACGCGCACTCTGGAGCAGATGGAAGGACGAGTTAAGCGCGACGTATGGTATCTTGAGAACTGGTCGTTCTTTCTTGATTTGAAGATTATCATTGTAACGATAATCAACATGTTCAGAGGCGAGTCAAATGCTTATTGAATTAATCGGATAAACTTGTACTGCGATGGGAAGAATAATAGCAATCGACTACGGACTGAAGCGCACCGGAATAGCAGTGTCGGACCCTCTTGGGAGGATAGCCGGCGGACTTGCAACCTTGCCAAGCGGCGAAACGGTAGCTTTCCTCAAACGCTACTCCGAGACTGAAAAGGTCGATACTTTCGTAGTAGGACATCCTAAACAGATGAACAATCAGCCGTCCGAGAACATGCGCCACGTAGAAGCATTCATCAACCGTCTGCGCAAGGTGATACCCGCAATCGGCATAGAGCTGTTCGACGAAAGATTCACATCCCTCCTGGCTCACAGGGCGATGATTGACGGCGGCCTGAGCCGTAAACGCCGACAAAACCGCGCTTTAGTTGACGAAATAAGCGCGACGCTGATATTACAGGATTATTTGGAAAGTAAAACATTAACAAGATTATGATATTACCGATTTATACTTATGGACAGGCGGCGCTCAGAGCCGAAAACAAACCCGTAGAACGCAACTGTCCCAACTTGCAGCAACTCATCGACGACATGTTTGAAACCATGTATCGCGCCGAAGGTGTAGGGCTTGCCGCGCCGCAGGTAGGCCTGTCCGTACAACTGCTGATAATCGACGCCGACGCCGTTTCCAAAAATCATCCCGAATGCAAAGGATTCAAGCGGGTGATGATTAACCCCGAAATCCTCGAACACAGCAAGGAAACCGTCTCCGCCGAAGAAGGATGCCTGAGTTTCCCCGACATACACGAAAAGATTACGAGAGCGCAGCAGGTCAAAGTAAGATACTTCGACGCCGACTTCGTTGAACATGAAGAAACCTTTGCCGACTTCAACGCCCGCATAGTACAGCACGAATGCGAACATCTTGCCGGAGGAGTATTCATAGATAATATCTCGCCTATCAGACGTCAACTCAATAAAAGCAAACTCAACCGTATCGTCAAGGGCGCTATTTCATGTGATTATAAAATTAAACCCATAAAGAAATAAGCTATGAGAAAAATAACAGTCTTCATCCTGCTACAAATAAGTATCTTCGCGACGGCACAGATTAATACTGACCGCGTAACCGCCATCGGACGCAACGCCCTGTATTTCGAAGACTACGTGCTCGCTATCCAGTACTTCAACCAGGTCATCCGGGCTAAACCATGGCTGGCTCAGCCCTACTTCTACCGCGCCGTCGCCAAGCTCAACCTCGACGACTTCAGCGGAGCTGAGGAAGATTGCAACCTCGCCCTGCAACAGAACCCCTTCATGGTGCAAGCCTACTATGCACGCGGCATAGCTCAACATAACAGCGGCAAATACGACCTCGCAATCGCCGACTACAAGAAAGGCCTTGAGTTTCGACCCAAAGACCGCCAGATGATGATGAACACAGCCATCGCTTATATCCAAAAGAAAGATTATCAGACGGCGAAAGACCTGTTTAGCGAAATCATCGAGACCTATCCCCGTGAATCCGGCGCTTACGTTACCCGCGGCGCT
>JAITNE010000112.1 GCA_031290635.1 Tannerella sp.
CTACTCTGACCGAGAGGCAGAAAATCATCGACAATCATGCTCTTGCCGAAATAAAACCCGACGCAGAGGCTGAAACGAATGATTCTCTTACCGAAAACAAGCGTCTGAAAGAGACTAAACTTGCGGAGCATAGCAAACGCAAAACAGAAATCGAAGTGCGACTGAAACATAATGCGGATAACGAGCGGCTGAAAGAGAAATACAGTCAGGAACGCTCCGAGAAGTCGCTTTTATTTGATGATTGGAGTAAATTGAACGCAGTGCTTGGCTCGGCTGACGGCTCGAAGTTCAAGAAGATAGCGCAGGAATACACCCTCGACTATCTGTTGGCGTATTCAAACAAGCATTTGCAGATGCTCACCGGTCGATATGAGTTGCAGCGCATCCCCGAATCGCTGGCTTTGCAAGTGGTTGATCTGGATATGGGCAACGAGGTGCGGACGGTTCATTCGCTTTCGGGTGGCGAGTCGTTTCTGGTTTCGTTGGCATTGGCTTTGGGATTGTCGTCGTTGTCGTCCAATCGGATGAAGGTTGAATCTCTTTTTATTGATGAGGGTTTCGGCTCGCTCGACGCCGACACTCTGCGTATTGCCATGGACGCCCTCGAAAACCTTCAAACGCAAGGCCGTAAGATTGGCGTTATCTCGCACGTGGCGGAGATGACCGAGCGTATTTCAACTCAAATTAATGTATCCAAGTCCTCTAATGGTCGCAGTCGGGTAGAAATCATCGGAAACAAATAAGCCGTTATCAAAAAAACAGGTATCTTTGCTTCGGAAATACAAGAAATACAGAAAATGATTATGAACACAAACAATTTAACTCGATATTTGATACGGTTTCTCTTGGGAGAGGCGGTAGAGGAAGATATTGTCGACAGGGTAGGGTACACGGATGATGAAGAGGAGTTTTGGAAGTATAAAGTTGTTATAAAACCAAGCAGATTCTTTGATGAAAAAACGTATGGAACAGAGGATTCGATGCCGATACTGCCCTTGCAGGCATTAAAAAGTACGCCGCTGTCATTTGCGGAGACGCAGTTGTCGGTTGAAAGTATGCCGCTGTCAATTGCGGGGACGCTGTTGTCATGTGAAAGTACGCCTTTGCTCTTCGGACGGCCTGAAATCACTCGATTAGGCGACACATTAGTTGTGTACGCCGATATTATTGCAAGTTCTTACTTCCTTTTGAGTAGATATGAAGAGTATTTGCGGCGAGATGTGCGCGATGAGCACGGACGATTCAAGGGAAAGGAATCATTACCCTGTAGAGCCGGGTTTATTCATCGTCCGGTTGTGGACGAATACGGTTGTTTGCTTCGCGAATGGTTGAGAAGTTGTGGGATAGAGGTCGAAGAGCCGCCGTCGCGGATTGACAAGATATATTTGACGCATGATGTTGATGCGCCTTTTGCTTACCGTACTTGGCGCAATATTGCAAGAGGATTGAAAGAGAGGCAAAATCTCTTCAAACTGTTGAAAATAAAGTTTGGAGACTTAAACAAAGATCCTTATTATACCTTTCCGGAGATTTTTGAGTATGATGATTTCAATTTCGAGCGCGACAACCGCCGTTTTAAGCCTGACAACATTAATTTCAACAAAGACAGCAGCCATTTTGATAACGACAACCTCAATTTCAAGTTTGACAATCGTCACATTCAAGCCCTCCTTCTTGAGCTTAGCCTCCTCCCAGCTCAAGAAACCCCTGTCATTCCGGAGAAATTGTTATTTTTCAAAGTCGGCGGGCATACTATTCAAGACCGGCCGCAGTATAATTTGCGTGGCAGGGACATGCGGCAGCTATTTAGTCTGATGAAAGAGCACGGTTACAAGGCCGGTCTTCACAGCAGCTATGCCGCAGGGATGAATCCATCGTTGATATCTGCCGAGAAAGCGCGATTAGAAGATGCTTTGGGCTTGCCGATAACCGCTAACCGTCATCATTTTCTGGCTGCGCGAGAGCCGGAAGACATGGAAACCCTCGCCGACGTCGGTTTTACGGATGATTTCACGATGGGATATGCCGACGTCGCAGGTTTTCGATTGGGAACAGCACGTGCGGTGAAGTACATTAACCCGGTAACACTTAAATTGTCGGATACTTTGACCCTTCATCCGTTGAACATTATGGATTCTACGCTCAACTCGGCAAAATACATGAATCTCACGGCGTCCGCAGCCGAAGAATATTGCCGGAATCTGATTATTGAGGTAAGTAATAATTACGGAAGTCTGACGTTATTATGGCATAACACTTCGTTTGCAGAAGACAGCTATCTGCGAGACTTATACATCAAATTAATTAAGGAAATAGAATGAAAATAGTAACAATTACAGGCGCTCGTCCGCAGTTTATCAAGTCTGCGATGATAAGCAGGGCTATCGACAAGCACAATGCAAAGGATGGCATGAAGATTGAAGAATACATTTTGCACACAGGTCAGCACTACGACAAAAACATGAATGAAATCATGTCCGGGATGACCAAACCGACATGGCAACTACATTGCGGCGGAATTGCAAGTCACTCCGCAATGATGGCGGAGATGTTGGTTGGCATTGAGAGCGCCTTACTCGAGAGTTTCCCTGATTACGTGCTGGTTTATGGCGACACAAACTCCACTTTGGCGGGCGCGCTTGCAGCTTCGCAGCTGAATATTCCGGTGATACATGTCGAAGCCGGTTTACGAAGCTTCAATCGCAGGATGCCGGAGGAGAAAAACCGCGTTTTGACCGACCATCTCGCCGATTTGCTGTTTTGTCCTACTTACAAAGCCGTCGAAAACCTTGCACGCGAAGGAATTACCGAAGGATTGTTTCACGTTGGCGACGTTATGTACGACGCCGCGTTGATGTTTGGTATGATAGCCGAAGAAAAGTCGCAGGTGATGACGAGATTGGGTTTGAAATCCAAGCAATTCAGCCTCTGCACCGTCCACAGAGCCGAGAATACGAACGATCCGGAACGTTTGCAGCAAATAATCATCGCCCTGCGTCAGATTGCCCGACCTGATTATCCCGTTGTTCTCCCGCTTCATCCGCGCACGGCCATCTATCTCAACAATTATCATCTGAGGGCTAACAATCCGAGCCTGCATTTGATAGAACCGGTCGATTATCAGGACATGGTCATGCTTGAAAAGCACGCGCGGGTGATACTTACCGACTCCGGCGGGGTTCAGAAGGAAGCATATTTCCATCGCACGCCCTGTGTTACCCTTCGCGACGAGACCGAATGGGTCGAAACGGTCGAGGCGGGCTGGAATCAGATAGCAGGATGCAGCGCCGAAGAGATAATTGCCTGTCACGACGCCGATTTAAACAAGCATGAGATTAAAGAATACGGCGACGGTCATGCCGCAGAGAAGGTAATCAACGCAATCGTCGCTTTAAAAAGATGAATATACTGCTGCTGTGCGACCTTTTCCCGCCGGCTTTCGCGCCGCGCATGGGATATTTGTGCAAATATCTGCAACGTGCGGGATGGAAGGTTACAATCGTAACCGAACACATTGAAGATACCACTTTCGCGACCCTCACGGGCAATCAGGACATTACTTATGTGAAATTCAAGACCCATTGGCTGTGGACTTTGGCGCTTGATATTTTGTGTGATTATAAGGAAAAGCGATTTTTCAGAGAAACTATGAAAACCGCTGCCGGCAAAACTTTTGATGCGGTACTTTGCAGTTCGTATCGCAGTTTCCCGTTGCTTGCCGCCGCGATGACTTCGCGCAGATTAGGTCTGCCGATGGTGGTTGACTTGCGTGATATTGTCGAACAATATGCCGGCACGGAGTATATCTCGCACAAAATTCCGAATATGCTTGGGTTGGGCAAGCGGATTGCCCTTGCTTTCGGCAAAAAAACCATCAAAAGACGGAACGTCATCCTTAAAACGGCAGCTTGTGTTACGAGCGTGTCGCCGTGGCACGTGTCTGTTTTGAAGAATTATAACAAAAACGTTCGGCTCATATATAACGGATATGATGCGGAGATGTTTTTTCCTGCGCCGGTGGAGTCGCCGCAATTTTACATCACCTATACCGGTCGTTTGTTGAGTACGGCGATGCGCGATCCGTCGATGTTTTTCGAGGCTATCCTGAAACTTTCGCGCGATGGTCTTATCTCTCCCGAAAAGTTACGTGTCAGATGGTTTGTTGACATGAAATCGAAGCAAATCATAACAGAAGAGGTCAGGAAATATGCCGGAATAGATGTTTTTATGGATTATTTCGGATATATTCCTTCGGAAGACGTGCCGCGCATACTTAATGAGAGCGCGATGCTGTTGGTTTTGACTAATAACACATCAAAAGGTGTGATGACGACTAAGTTTTTCGAGTATTTGGCGGTCGGTCGTCCTGTACTTTGCGTGCGCAGCGACGAAGGATGTCTGGCGGAAGTTATTCGCAGTACCAATGCGGGATTGTCGGCTGTTAATGTTGATGAGATTTACAAGTTTATACATCATAACTTTGAAGAATGGTCGAATAATAGAGTGTCTAACTCGAAGCGCGAGCTTGTCGGGCAATTTTCTCGCGAAGCGCAAGCTCGGGAGTTTATGCAAATATTCAACCACATCCTCTTCTAATACAAAAACTTCTTGCAAAATATTCTACGAAACCAATAATTATGTGTATTTTTGCAGCGTTTTAAATAAATAAACTCTTATGGAAGAAAAAATGATTGATTTGCAACCTTTCACAGATAAGGTTGAGAGCTTGAAGGCTGCAATCGGCAGCGTTATTGTAGGCCAGGAGAAGTCGGTTGACCTTGTGCTTGCAACTATTCTTGCACGCGGGCACGTTTTGATTGAAGGAGTGCCCGGAGTTGCCAAGACTTTGCTGGCAAAGATGATTGCGCGCTTGATTGACGCCGACTTTTCGCGCATTCAGTTTACTCCCGACTTGATGCCGTCCGACGTTCTGGGCACATCGGTCTTCGACATGAAGACCAGCGAGTTCAGTTTTCATGCCGGGCCTGTATTTGCCGACATTGTGCTCGTGGATGAGGTGAACCGCGCGCCTGCCAAGACGCAATCGGCACTGTTTGAGGTGATGGAGGAACGTCAGGCTACAATCGACGGTACGCGCCATCTGATGAGCGAGGTCTATACCATTCTCGCGACCCAGAATCCGATTGAGCAGGAAGGTACTTACAAGTTGCCTGAGGCGCAGCTCGACCGTTTTATGATGAAGATAAGCATTCCGTATCCCACTCTCGATGAAGAGATTGAAATTTTGAACCGCCATAACCTCAACGCGCGTCTGACTAAGGTTGATGACGTAAAACCTGTATTGACTAAGGCTGAACTCATTGAAATGTTCGATTATGTCGATAAGGTTTACATCGAAACTACGCTGATTCGTTACATAGCGACCGTAATTCAGCAGACGCGCGACAGTAAAGCTGTATTTTTAGGCGCCTCACCGCGTGCATCGGTTGCATTGTTGCAATCCTCGAAGGCGATGGCGATGCTTCACGGACGCGAATTTGTTACACCCGAAGACATCAAGACCGTAGCGCCCTACGTCCTGCAACATCGCCTGTTACTTACAGCCGAAGCCGAGATGGAAGGCCACACGCCATTAAAGGTTATTCAGCGTTTGATAGAGAAAGTCGAGGTTCCCAAATGAAATCCGCAAATGATTTGTTAGCTCTTTTTAAGAATCCTCGGTATCGTCCCCCAGAGGCACGAAGCAATCTAAAACATTACTTCCCAAAAACCCACCAATCATCATGTTTCTGACAAAACGCTTTTACATTATCGGAGGAGCGGTCGTCGCGCTGCTTATCGGAGGATACTTTTATCTTCCTCTCTTCATTGCCGGACAGATATTGATAGCCATCCTGAGCTTGGCGGTCATTGCGGACGCTGTTTTGTTATACAGTCGCCGTCGCGCTGTTGACGCCGAGCGATATTGCGCCCCCCGATTCTCAAACGGAGACTATAACGACGTGCGAATCATAGTCGAAAGCGCCTGCTCATTCCCCGTAAATCTCGAAATCATCGACGAAATACCCGTCGTATTCCAGCGCCGCGACATACTTTTCCGCGTCCGGATGCCGGCTCACGGTCGCGAAACCGTGCATTACAAGCTCCGACCCGTCCGGCGCGGCGAGTACGGATTCGGACACATCCAAATATACATCTCCACCCCTCTCGGACTTCTGCAACGCCACATCCGACGCGGCGCTCCCATCGACATTGCCGTTTATCCATCATATCTCATGCTCCATCAGTACGAATTTATGGCGATACACAACAATCTCGCCGAACTTGGTATCAAAAAAATTCGTCGCATAGGCCACAACACCGAATTTGAGTATATCAAAGAATATATCAAGGGCGACGACTATCGCACAATCAACTGGAAAGCCAGCGCACGCCGACATTTCCCGATGGTTAACATCTACCGCGACGAACGTTCACAGCAAATCTACAGCATCATCGACAAAGGTCGAATAATGCAGAACGCTTTTAACGGCATGACCCTTCTCGATTACGCAATAAACGCCTCTCTGGTACTGTCGTACGTCGCAATTCGCAAGGAAGACAAAGCCGGACTTGCCACATTCGCCGAAGATTTTGAAACCTTCATCCCCGCAACCCGTCAAAGCGGCCAACTTCAACGTCTGCTCGACAGTCTCTACCGCGAACAAACCGTCTTTGGCGAAAGCGACTACTCCGCGCTCTACGTCCACGTCAACAAGTACATCAGCAAGCGCAGTCTGCTGATAATATATACCAACTTCGACACAATCACCGGCATTTCGCGGCAATTAGACTACCTCCGTCAGTTGTCGCGACGGCACGTAGTGCTGGTAGTATTCTTTGAAGACGTCGAGATGAAGGCATTCGCCACCCGTCGCCCCACAGCCCTCGAAAACTATTATCAACAAGTCGTTACCGACAAATTCATTTTTGAAAAACATCACGTCTCCGCCAAACTCCGCCAATACGGAATCTACTCCCTGCTAACCGAACCGGAACATCTCTCGGTAAACCTTATCAACAAATACCTCGAAATGAAAGCCCGCGGCATGGTTTAAAAGATTTCGTTTAATTTTGCCTCAGTGTTCGCGAACATTGACATGAAATCGTTTAATTTTGCCTCAATGTTCGCGAACATTGACATGAAATCGTTTAATTTTGCCTCAGTGTTCGCGAACACCGGCATGTTTTTTAGACGTCATCGCATCCCCGTTATCGGACGTCATGCCGCAGGCTACGCTATCGCTTGCCTGCGGTTATGAAAATTACGTCACTGCGGGACTTGCTTCGCACGTGTCCGTCATTGGCAGGTACGAAGCAATCTGATTACTACTTTCGCAGTATTGGCATACAACTAAATTATGGGTATTTGAGCTTGTATCCTGCGCCGATGGAAAGTACATGCACTTCGCGGGCGTCGGGATAGTCATCGTAACGTAGAAAGAAGTCCAGGTAGTCGGTGCGGTTCAGTCGCCAGGTAACTCCGCCTTGATAACGGATGCGTGTCAGGGAGTTGCCGGTGGGATTGTTTAGCTCGTGAGAGGTTTCACATGAAAGGAATGGCTTCCAGGGCTTTCCCCAGATGGAATATTCTATGTGGAGACGGTTTTTGAGGATGTTTTTTGGGTTGATTTTGTATTCTCCACGGGCTTCGTCGCGATATGTGCCCTGTATGCGACTGCGCCAGGATAACGAAAACTGCTGACAGGTGGTCTTGTAAGCTGCCTGACCGTAGTACCGGTGACGGACTTCATATAATCGGTCGTTGTTGTAAACGTACATCAGTGCGTAGTATGCGCCTATTTTCAGCTTGCGTCCGAAAAGGGCGTATTCGCTGCCAATGCTCGTTACGCTGCGGTCGAATCCTCCGACGTAACGCAGTTCTTCTTCAACCGAGAGGTCGAAATGCCGGCTGAGGCTCTTTTCTACTTCTACGGAGGTGATGAGTCCGATGTCTGTGGACTGTTCCTGCGCTGAAACCTGTGATGTAATCAGCATCATCATCAACATAAATAGCATCATCAGCCTTAAACGGCAAATTGTTTGCCCTTTGACTGCGTCGCCGAACGTACTAAAATCTTGTGATGGTGTCAATTGTGTTGATTTCATCTGAAGCGGCTTTGTAATACACTTTCAAGTAAGCTACGTCGCGGAGGAAGTCTATGTGTCCGACTTCTACTTTTGTTATCTGCAGTCCGGTGCGCTCGGTGAGGTCGGCTACGAGTTCGTTGTACTTGTCGGGCTTGATTAGAGCGATCTTTTCGTAGAGCACTATCTTTGTGGATGTGTGCTTGAGGAACTTGTTGCTTTCGAGCAGCCACGTGATAAGGACGAATAACATGTTGGCGACGATGACCGATACGTGCGGAACTTCCATCGACAGACCGTTTACGACCGAAATGCCTATGATTACGAAAAGGTAGGTCATTTCGCGGATCTGCACCGTCTCCGTCCGGTAGCGAATCATGCCGAAAATGGCGAACAAGCCCAGCGCAAAGCCGATTTGCATGGGAATGCTTTGCAACAGAAAGAGGAGAAGGAAAATTGTTACGCTGAAGAGCATGAAAGTGAAGTAGTAATCCTTGCGACGGCTCTTGCGATAGTAAAAAAACTGGATGATGACCCAGCATACCAGCATGTTGAACGCAAACCGTAACAGTAGCATCCAAAAGTTGGTGGGGTCGAATATCTCGACGCCCATAAATGTGAGTCCTTTTTGGGCTAATGCTTGCGCATGTTCTGCCATGATCTGCGGATCGAAGTCTGATTGTGTCATTTTGAGAGTTTATTTATGATTATACATTTGCTTTTGAATCGATTGTACTTGATGTTTGGGTCGGTGAGAGCCATTCCCATGCAGTATTTGCTGAACGCCATCCGGTGGATGCGCAGTCGGTGGAGGATGTCGCGGAAGTCGGAATGCCGGCGGCCGTCCTGCTTGAGTTCGAGAATCATAATGTTGTCGAGCGCGATCCGGTTTGATGTTGCGATGTTTGTAAACGAGAGGTTGAGGTCGATGGTTACGCGCTCGGTATGCCGAAGATTGACGAAAGTGATGCGATGGAAACGGTTTGTGAGGGCGGGCGCGAGCGTGGCGCTGTCGAAAAGTGAATGTTGTTCGAGAAACGTCCGGCTGGCATGGAGTTCTTCGATGGATATGACCTGCGGAGTGGCTACGGGTACACGGACTTTCTGCGTGCGACCCTTCTGGGTCTTGTTTTTGACTTCCAGAAATGAAAGATGAGAATCTACGTAGGTGCGTATCCGTATTTTCTGGCGGTTTAGCTTGCCGTTCTGGTGCATTACAAACATGTTGAACGACGGAGTGTCGAGATACTGCGTGAAATATGGCGCTATTCGCTGTCCGTCGGTCTGCTGTACTTTGAAGTAGGGCGACATTTCAGTCAGTAACTGCGGCAGAGCGCTTGACGACGCTACAAATTTGGCGTCCACGCGATCCATCAAACGGATTTGCTGCATCTCTGCCAAGGTTATCGGCTGCATGGAAGATAATTGCCGTATGTTTTGAAGCATAGCCTCCCGTTGAAGGGCGGTTAATGGCATAATCTCAGGATGTATATGCGTAAAAATATTATTTGTAAGAGTAGTCATAGATTTTAGTAGAATAAAGTTTCCCGTCGGGAAGATAATTGTATTGCGTTTTCTTCCTGCCGTTCGGAAGGTACTCGTATTTACGAATCCTGTAGAGTTTGTTCTTGTCGTCATAGACGTTTTCGCGGATGCACTGCCCGACGTCGTTATATTCAAAGGTAATCCGTTCGCGTTGACCGTAAACGGCGTACTCTATCTCTTCGAGTTTGAAACCGTTCTCGTCCCAGACGGTCAGATGGTCTATCCACTGACGTTTTCCCTTTGCATCGGCGTTCATTTCCTTTACAACAAGATTTTTACGCAAGTCCCGTTTCTCTTCCGGAGTCAAAAACGGCGTCTGCGCCTGCGACGCAGCCGGAGGAGAGACTGCCTTTTCAGGAGATTGAGGCTTTTCGGGAGATTGGGGAGATGCAGATTGCGATTTCTCCGGAGTTTGGGGGGATGCTGATGATTCCGATGATGTTGTAACCGCCTTTTCCGTAGATTTGGGATTGTCCGCAGTTTGAGCTTGGGCGAACGCAACGCTGACGCCTGCTCCCAAAACGAACATCAGCAAGGCTGCCATGTATTTCTTGTAATATCTCATAAATTTAAACGCTTACGGTGATTTCAAATGTTTCGGGTATCTCATATATCTTGCCGGTTTCGCCGACGCGGATTACGCCGGATGAAATCAGACGTACCTTTTCGGTATCGGGGTCTTCGCTTTCTACATATATTATATAGTTGCCCGGCAATAACTTCTGGAAGATGAAAATGCCGTTGTCGCCGGCATGCAAGTCGTCGAAGGGCGCGTCGTCTTCCTCATGGCTGATGTAAACCCTGACGCCGACGCCGGGACCTTTGTCGCGCATCGCGCCGTTGTGGTAGTAGGTCGCGTTGACTTGACCCTTAATCATGGCCGTTCCGTAGGCGTCGCCGCTGTGGATATAGATAGGCGGGACTTTGGTAACCCCGCTGCCGATTTTTATCTGCTGTACTTCGGCTACTTTCTGTCCGCTTCTGAGTTCGGAAAGGGCGTAAACAGAGTAAGCGCCCTCCCGCAAATAGTTGAAACGGTAATATCCGTCCAGACCGGCGTCGATATCGTCGCCGACGCCAAGTTCGCTGCCGAATCCCAGATAGACTTTCTTTCCCAATGCCGCAAACGTGTCGGTGCGAAAGGTGAAGTAATCGTCATAATGGACTACGTTATACACGTAGCCCTCGATGGACGACGAGCCGCCCAGCCCTTCGTCTTCGTTGCATGAAGTCCATAAGAAAAGGACTGCCGGCAATATCATACCGTATATTATTTTAATACCTCGTGTTATCATATCTTCTCTTGTTATTATATTAATATCTCTTAGAGTGATTTTGATGTTCCTCCGGAATATGTTCCTCCCGTGTTATAGCCGTTTACGGTTGCTCCTCCGCTGATAGTTCCGTTGTACAGCAAGGTGTATGTTCCGCCGACTAAACGCGGGTCGGAGAAGGTTACAACTACGGTTGTGCCCGCCGATACGCCTGAGATAATCGGGATATTGAACAGCAACAGCATTTCGCCTGCCGCGTTGCGGATACCGACAGCGCTGCCCGCCGCAGCCTGAAACCGTACCGAACG
>JAITNE010000183.1 GCA_031290635.1 Tannerella sp.
ACCAATTCAGAAAAAGATTCTTATGCGACCAAGTTTTTTGTTTTTGATTTAACCGGCGAATATATCCAAACAATAGAAACAGGATACAGGATAGGATCTTTTCGCTTTGATAAAGAAAATAACAGGCTCATAATGGTTTTTGATGATGAAATACAGTTTGGTTATCTGGAACTTGACGGGTTGTTAAAGTAAAAATATAGAATAATTTAAAATTATAAGATTATGAACAAGAAATTTTTTGGCTTTATAGCCGTTATCATAATAGCAGTTGTTGCTGCTGTGAAAGTAGTTATAGTAAATCAGGAAATGAAAAAAATAATTGTTTTATATTTATGCGGTTTGATGATATCGTCATGCCAATCCAATCAGAAAAAAGTAGAACGATTGGACGTTCAGTTGAGTGTTATATATCGGGATTTAGAAACCTCTTTACCGGGAGAGTTAATAGTGATGGAGAAATGTTTGATATTATCAGACCCATTTGCTACCTCCGAATATATAAAAGTATTAGATAAACAAACAGGGGAAAAAATCTTCGGTTTTTTGGATATAGGTCAGGGTCCTAATGAGTTTAATATGCCAAGATGTGATATTTCTACAGGAAGTAATGTTTTGACTGTTTTCGATTTGAATGTCAAAAAGATATTAGAGTGTGATATAGATAGCTTGATTGAAGGAAAAACGCCTCCGCGACCGGGCTTATTTCCATTTACGGATATCATCTGTTTAGCAAAATATAAGCCCAAGCAATATGTGGCCACTCTTTTCACAGGTTCAAAACCTTTTGCTATTTTAAAAGATAACGAAATAATATTTGAATTTGGGAAATATCCGTTTAGCGAGAAAATTACTAATTTGGAGGATGTGTTTCAAGGAACTACACTTTATAATGTCGATAGGCAGGTGCTTGGTTATGCAACATTTAACACGCCCTATCTGTCACTATACAAAAGCGAAGCCGATACATTTCGATTATTGTGGGAGTCACGATTCCGTAATGCGCATTATTCTATCAGTAATTCTGAATTGAGATATGACAAAGAGCAACCGGCTGGTATCAATGGACTCGCTTTTGCGAAAGATTATATTGTTTGTTTAGTCAAAGAAATGAGATTAAAAGAGTCCATCGGACGAATGAAAGAACAAATGGCAAAATCGGTTTATATATATAACTATGAAGGTGAATTGGTTAAAATTCTGGATCTTGATATGCATACTCTCAGAATCAGTGCTATGTCTGATTCTAATGTTGTATATTTTGTTGGTTTGGATGAAGAGTATTGTTTGATGAAATTAGATTTGGGAAAGTACGATTAAGTATTACTTTAAAAGAAAATCAGAATGAACATCGATGATGAGATTTTTTTTGTACCTTTGCGGGCGTAAATAAATTTTTTATGGCTGAAAGAAATGAAACAGGAAAGCAAGGCGAACGGCTTGCATGCTCTTATCTGGAAGGTAAAGGCTACTTGATATTGGATGTGAATTGGCATTTTCGCCACTATGAACTTGATATTGTGGCGTCTTTCGGCGGCGAGATGGTAGTTGTGGAGGTCAAGACCCGATCTTACGATTACCTTGTTGCCCCCGAACTCGCCGTTGATATGCGTAAGATTCGACGCTTAGTGATAGCCGCCGACGCTTACTGCCGGATCAAGAATGTCGATATGCCCGTACGCTTCGATATTATCAGCGTTATCAAGACCGGTTCGTCATATAAGATTGTAGAACACATCGACGACGCTTTTTATCCGCCTGTAACTTGCCGCAACAGTAGCAGCTTTGCACCATATCAAAAGCATTGACAAGTTGAAGTTTTTTTTGAGGTAAAGACGCCATGTTTCAAAAATTATCACTACCTTTGTTCCCCGAAATTACTCATTAATTAATAGAATTTTATATGAAATTTACTGTATCAAGCTCAATCTTACTGCCTGCTTTGCAATCGCTAAGCAAGGTCATTTCGTCCAAAAATACATTGCCTGTTTTGGATAGCTTCCACTTCAATCTTGAAGAAAAACGATTGGTAGTCACAGCTTCGGACGTCGAAACCAAGCTCGTTACCACAGTTGAACTCACCGAATCGGAAGGACTTGGCGTCTTCTGTATAGACGCTAAACGTCTGCTCGACCCGCTAAAGGAGCTGCCTGACCAGCCTCTTTATTTTGATGTTAACGACGACAATAAGAGCGTCGTAGTCAAGTATGCCAACGACGGCACATTCCTCCTGCCGGGTCAATCGGGCGACGCCTATCCGCAGTCGAAACCGCTAAAGGAAACCGCTAAAAAGTCGTCTATCGAGTCGCAAGTGCTGCTAAATGGCGTTACTCGCACTGCCTTTGCCGCTGCCGACGACGACCTGCGACCGGTGATGAACGGCATCTACTTCGACCTGCAGCCCGAACATATCACTTTCGTGGCTACCGACGGACACAAGTTAGTGCGCCTGCGCAATACGACTGTTCAAACCCCCGAAGCTGCAGCTTTCATCCTGCCGCAGAAGCCGGCTAAACTGCTGAAAGACCTGCTGAAAAAGAATGACGACGTCGTTACATTTCAGTTTGACGACAACAACGCCTACTTCGTTACGCCTAACTTCGAGATGATATGCCGTCTTATCGAGGGTCGTTTCCCTAACTACGACTCGGTTATCCCCAAAGATAATCCCAATATTGTTACCATCGAGCGTCAGCCTTTTATAAATGCACTCAAGCGCGTTTCGGTGTTCTCTAATCAGGCCAGCAATTTAGTTAAGCTGCAAATATCTGCCAATGAAATTATCATATCGGCTCAAGACATTGATTTCGCTACTTCGGGTGAAGAGAAAGTCAAATGTGACTATACCAATACGCCGCTTAGCATAGGTTTCAAGGCAGGTTTCCTCATCGATATTATCGGTAATTTCACATCGCACGAAATCAAGTTGCAACTTGCCGACCCATCGCGTGCAGGCGTGCTTGTACCGGCAGAGAACGAAGCTAACGAAGAGCAACTGATGCTGCTGATGCCTATGATGTTGAACGATTAGTACGGTAAGAATGCAACTTAACTTGATAAATCCGCTTGTAATCTTCGATCTCGAGACTACCGGCGTCAATATTAATATCGACCGTATAGTTGAGATTTCGTACCTGAAAGTCAGTCCCACGGGGAATGAAGAAAGCAAGACAAGGCGCATCAATCCTGGGATACCTATACCTGCTGAAGCTACCCTTGTACATGGAATCAGCGACGAGGATGTGAAAGATTGTCCCCGTTTCAAGGACATAGCCAAGTCGCTTGCCGCTCAGATAGAGGGCTGCGACTTGGCCGGGTTCAACTCCAACCGCTTCGATATACCCTTGCTTGCCGAAGAGTTTCTGCGCGCCGACGTCAATATGGATTTCACTAAACGCAAGTTTATTGATGTGCAGACGATTTTCCACAAGAAAGAGCCGCGCAATCTGGCCGCCGCTTACAAATTCTACTGCGGAAAAGAACTTACGGATGCTCACAGCGCCGAGAGCGACACGCGGGCGACCTACGAGGTGCTGAAAGCGCAGTTAGACCGCTATCCCGACCTCGTCAACGACGTCAACGAACTCTCCAAAATGTCGTCCTACAATAACAACGTGGACTTCGCCGGACGCATGATTTATAATGATAAAGGCGAGGAGGTAATCAATTTCGGGAAGTACAAGGGGCAGACCGTTCGCGACGTCTTAAAGAAGGATATAAGTTATTACAGCTGGGTGATGCAGGGCGATTTCTCGCTCAATACCAAGCAGAAACTCACTGCAATACGTTTGCGACTGAAAGATGAATTGTAAGCGCATCGTTTTGGGCGTTACGGGCAGCATAGCCGCTTACAAGGCCGCCGTGCTGCTTCGTGCTTTAGTGAAGAAAGGCGCTGAAGTGCAGGTTGTGATAACGCCTGCCGGAAAGGAATTTATCACCCCGTTGACGCTATCTACCTTGAGCCGCAAGCCCGTTATCAGCGAGTTTTTTTCTAATCGCGACGGGACGTGGAACAGCCACGTTGACCTTGGGTTATGGGCTGACCTTATGCTTATAGCTCCCGCTACCGCTTCAACGATAGG
>JAITNE010000191.1 GCA_031290635.1 Tannerella sp.
GCATAAACCTTATGAGCCGAAAAAACGTAGAAATCGGCGTCTAAGGCTTGAACATCAACCGCTTGATGCGCTACAGCCTGCGCTCCGTCTATAAGTACGGGTACATCGTGCGAGTGAGCGATATTGATAATCTCCTTAACCGGATTTATAGTGCCGAGAACGTTGGATATATGGGTGATAGAGACAAGTCGTGTCTTTTCCGAAAACAGTTGACGATAGACTTCCATATCCAATTCGCCGACTTCATTGACAGGTATAACCTTGATGGAAATATTGGCGCGTGCGGCCTGAATCTGCCAGGGTACAATGTTGGAGTGATGTTCCATAGCCGAAATAATGATTTCGTCGCCCGCCGACATCTGCGAGTAAACGAAGCTCGAAGCTACCAGATTGATAGACTCGGTAGTGCCTCGCGTAAAAATCACCTCTTCGTGTTTGCCGGCGTTAATAAAACGCTGCACACGTTTACGCGCCTCTTCATGCGCCTCCGTAGCCTGCATGCTCAGAAAATGTACTCCTCGATGAATATTTGCATTAACGTTGTAATATTCTTCGGCTATCTTTTCGACAACGCATCGAGGTTTCTGCGTTGTAGCCGTATTGTCGAGATAAACCAGCGGTTTGCCGTGCACTAATCGATGGAGTATCGGAAAGTCGTTTCTAATTGTTTCGTTCATATAAAATTCTATTAATTCAGGGTGCAAAGGTAATTCAAAAATTAATATTGTAATGAAGGCGCACCTCGTTTCAATATTTTTATTTACCTTTGCGGCCTTAAATACAGCGAATTATGGCTTTAATTAAATCAGTTCGCGGCTTTGACCCGATAATAGGCGATGACACTTATCTGGCCGATAACGCAACAATAATAGGGGACGTCGTCATTGGAGACGGCTGTAGTATATGGTTCGGTACAATACTGCGCGGCGACGTCAATTCCATCCGTATTGGCAACGGCGTCAATATTCAGGACGGTTCGGTGCTGCATACACTCTACGAAAAGTCTGTCATAGAGATAGAAGACGACGTTTCGATAGGGCATAATGTTACTATTCACGGCGCTAAAATTTGCAAGGGCGCACTGATAGGTATGGGCGCTGTAGTGCTCGATCATGCCGTTGTAGGCGAAGGCGCAATAATAGCCGCAGGTTCGGTAGTGTTGAACGGAACGCAGGTCGAGCCGGGCAGTATCTATGCAGGCGTGCCGGCCAAGTTCGTCAAGAAAGTCGATGTAGAGCAAGCAAAGGAAATCAACCAGAAGATAGCACGCAATTACCATCTTTACGCCTCATGGTACAAATAAAAATTGTTCACTATTCACTATTCACTATTACTGTCTTATGTTAAGAAAGAAAATATTAGCCTGCATCCTTGCCCTCCTGACAGCGACGGCGGTTTGGCTTTTTCTGCCCGGTAATTATTATATCCGGCAGGCATTGTGGCATCTTCACCCTCGTATCGACCGTTTTAATATCTTTGAAAACCGCATTGTCCATGCCGGAGACCCGCATCCATGGCCGATGGCAGAGGCTTACAATACCCTTGCTATACCCGAAAAATATCTACCGGATTTCGAGCGCTACGGCACAGTGGCATACGTTGTGATACAGAACGGCGAACTGCTGTTCGATCAGTATTGGGATGGATTTTCGATGCAGTCGCACAGCAACTCTTTCTCAATGGCTAAAAGCATCATCGGCTTGGCCGTAGGATGCGCTATTGATGACGGTTTTATACGCGATGTAGAGCAGCCTGTCAGCGACTTCTTTCCGCAATTTGCAGGATTCGGAGGCAAAACGATGACAATCAAACATCTGTTGACAATGAGCGCCGGCGTTGATTTCGACGAAGAATATTCATCTCTGTTTTCGCCTACAACCAAGTTATATTACGGCGACGACCTCAAGAAGATTACTCTCGGACTGCGGGAGATTGCCGAGCCGGGGGTAGAGCTTGTCTATCAAAGCGCGGTTACTCAATTGCTTGCATATATCATAGCTAAGGCTACGGGCGAAAGTGTCTGTTCCTACGTTTCGCGTCGCCTCTGGACGCCAATGCAGGCCGAAGAAAATGCGCTTTGGTCGCTCGACCGTCGCGATGGCATGGAAAAGGCTTACTGCTGCTTCAATAGCAATGCGTGCGACTTCGCACGTTTCGGTCAACTCGTCCTCAATAACGGAAGCTGGAACGGACGACAAATAGTTTCCAAAGATTTTATGCATCAGGCAATCACGCCCGACAGCAGTCTCTTTTTTAAGGAATACAACGAGCCGAATCGCGAGTACGGCTATCAGTTCTGGGTGCTGCAAAAGAACGGCTTCAAGATACCTTACACGCGTGGTTTGCGTGGGCAGTACGTTTTTGCTATTCCTGAGAAGAACGCCGTTGTAGTGAGGCTCGGACACAAGCGAGCCGAAACTTATACCGATGAATGGCATTATCCCGCCGATATAGACGTCTGGCTTGATGCGGCATTTGATATTCTCGACAGCGCCCCGCGACGCGCCCGCCTTGCTTTTGGAGGCGACCTTATGCAGCACTACTCGCAAATCCGCGCTGCACATATCGGTGGCGACGAGTATGATTATCGTCGCTCTTTTCAGTATGTCAAACCTATCTTCAAGGAGGCCGACCTCGCCTTTATCAACCTCGAAACAACGCTGACCGAATACGACTCTTACAGTGGTTATCCCATGTTTCGTTCACCAAAGGAAATAGCCGGAACGCTTAGCGATATTGGCGTAGATGTGGCTGTGTTGGCTAATAATCATATCTTTGACGCCGGAGCGAAGGGCGTCTTCTCTACCATGTTACTGCTTGATTCGGCAGGGGTGTTGCATACAGGGGTCTTTACGGACAGCCTGCAGTTTATTGAACGTCATCCGCTGATGTTGAATGTTAAGGGTTTGAATATCGCTCTGCTAAACTATACTTATGGGGCTAACGGACTGCCGACGCCAACCGGAATGAGCGTCAACCG
>JAITNE010000197.1 GCA_031290635.1 Tannerella sp.
CGCCAATGGTACGAGCGCATCCTCGAACTGATAGACAATTATCATCCCGACTTGCTCTATACCGATGGCGGGTTGCCTTTCGGTAACGACGTCGGACGCAGCATGATTGCGCATTATTACAATCAGGACGCCAAGCAGAAACGACCGCAGGGCGTAGCTTATACCTGCAAGGAAGCTTCGGCAGGGCGCTGGGTGCAGGACTATGAGCGCGGCTCGGCCGACAGTATCCGCGAGTATCCCTGGCAAACAGATACTTCGATTGGTGACTGGTATTATCGTACCGGACAGAAATACATGAGTGCGACGGAAGTTATTCAGATGCTTATTGACATCGTCAGCAAAAACGGAAACCTGTTGCTCAACATTGTACAAACACCCGAAGGCGACCTCGAACAGGATGTGCTGGATATTCTGGAAAGCATTGCCGTCTGGATGGAGACCAACAGTGTTGCCATTTACGATACCCGTCCGTGGATTCTTTTCGGCGAAGGACCATCGTTGACTGCTTCTCAGGAAAAAGCTCCTTTCGGACATATCGCGAATGCCGTTAAAGACGTGCGCCAATATCAGCCGGGAGACCTCCGTTTCACGGCGAAAGGCAAGACCATTTACACCTTCTGCATGGAACTGCCGGCAGATGATATTCATATCAAAGCCTTAGGATTGCAAGCTAAAACGGGTAAAAAAATATCTTCGGTGAAACTTCTGGGGAGCGGCGAAAAAATCGCATGGACGCAAACCGCCGACGAGGTAGTTATTCAACGACCGAAACAATTACCGAACTATAATACCATCGTCTTTGAAATAAGATGAGGATAGATATATTGACGGTTTTGCCGGAGATGATTGAAGGCGCGTTGCACTGTTCGATACTGCAGCGTGCGCAGGACAAGGGGCTGGTAGAGATACAGCTGCATAATCTGCGAGAGTTTACTGCAAACAAATGGCGGCGTGTGGACGATTATCCTTTTGGTGGCGAGGCCGGCATGGTCATGCAGATAGAGCCGATTGACAGGGCTATCGAGGCGCTGAAATCCGAACGCGAGTATGATGAAGTCATATATACTTCGCCCGACGGAGAGCGGTTCAATCAACAGATGGCAAACCAACTGTCGATGCTTCGCAGTATAATCATCCTTTGCGGGCATTACAAGGGCATAGACTACCGCATTCGCGAACATCTGATAACAAGGGAAATCTCCGTCGGCGACTATGTGCTGACGGGTGGCGAACTTGCGGCGGCGGTCATTGCCGACGCTACCGTGAGGATCATTCCCGGCGTTATCGGCGACGAGCAAAGCGCCTTGTCGGATTCGTTTCAGGACGGGCTGCTGGCTTCGCCGGTTTATACTCGTCCTGCTTCCTACAAAGGTTGGGATGTGCCGGAAGTACTGCTTTCGGGACATGAACGGAATATCCACGAATGGCGTATTCAACAAGCGATGGAAAGAACGGAACGGCTTAGACCCGACATCATAAGTTAGTTATCACAAGATAAAAGTTTGTACCTTTGCCGCATAAATCATCATCAATCATTAATCAATCATTAATCAATAACATTATACAATCATGAAATTAAGAGGTATTTTGCTTGCTACGGCGAGTTTTATTTGCGTGCAACTTATGATTGCACAGGTTGACAATCCGCCGGTGCGTATCGGAGTGGATGGGCTTTCGCACGACCACATTCACGGGCTGTTGCGCAAGCACAATGAGCGAAAAGACATCAGCATCGTTGGCGTTGCCGAAGCCAATCCCGAGCTGGTGGAGAAGTACGTCAAGATGTACGGACTTGACAGGGGTATTATCTTTCCCGACCTGGAAACGATGATTCTGAAGACCAAGCCGGAAGGCGTGGTGGCTTTCAATTCTATTTACGACCACTTGAAAACGGTTGAGATATGTGCTCCTCACGGGGTTCATGTGATGGTTGAGAAGCCGTTGGCGGTCAATTCAAAACATGCTCTCAAGATGGCGCAGCTGGCAAAGCGGCATAAGATTCATATCCTTACAAACTATGAAACTACTTGGTATCCGACGCATTATAAGGCTTACGAAATTGCGGTTGCCACGTCGCAGATAGGCGAGATAAACAAGATTGTTGTTCACGACGGACACAAAGGTCCGGTTGAGATAGGATGTTCCAAAGAGTTTCTGGCTTGGTTGACAGACCCCGTGCTGAATGGCGGCGGGGCGGTGATTGATTTCGGTTGCTATGGCGCTAACTTGACGACCTGGCTGATGAAGAACGAGGAGCCGGTGAGCGTTACCGCGATTCTCCAGCAAATCAAGCCGGAGGTTTATCCTAAGGTTGATGATATGGCGACGATTATTCTGACTTATCCTCATGCGCAGGCTATCCTGCAAGGCTCGTGGAACTGGCCGGTGGACAGGAAAGATATTGATATCTACGGTAAAGCCGGTTATGTAAGGGCTTTTAACGACACAAACCTGGAGTACAGGCTCAAGCGCGAAGTTCCGAAGGAGGAACTGAAGGTAACAGAGTTTCCGACGGAAGCCCGAGAGCCGTTCGGCTACTTCGGACATGTCATAAGGGGTGATTGGCAGGTGAAACCTGCGGATTTATCTTCCCTGGAAAACAATCTGATTGTGGTGAAAATACTTGACGCAGCCCGACTAAGCGCAAAAAAGGGGAAAACAATTACTTTTAATTTAAAATAAACATTTATGAGACACATCTTTATTTTCAGTCTGTTTGTTATCTTGACAACAGCTTGCAATTCATCCGCCTTCAACGGCGAAAAGGGCGCGAAGGGCGATATGACCCTGTGGTATGACCAGCCCGCAGTACAGTGGCTGGACGCGTCGCCGGTCGGCAACGGTATGCTGGCCGGAATGGTCTTCGGACGTACCGGCGAGGAGCGTATCGCGCTAAACGAGTCGAGTCTTTGGTCGGGCGTGCCGCACGACTATGACGATCCGCTATCCGGCACGCATTTCAACTACATCAAAGAGCAGATATTCGCCGGCAAGTATGCCGAGATGGGCGATTTCATCGACGCTAACTTCTACGGTAAACCGGCGGCTCAACAGGCTTATCAGCCGCTGGGAGACCTTCTGCTGACGTTTCCCGATGTTGACACGCTGGCAGTTACCGATTATCGCCGAGAGCTGGATATGCAGACCGGCGTCGCGTCGGTCGTGTACAAGTCGAGAGGCGTCGGGTATCGTCGGGAAGTGTTCGTGTCCTGTCCCGACAGGGTGATGGTGGTGCGGGTTTCGACCGACCGGAAAGGCGCGCTCAACATGCGGGCTGCGTTCAATTCGCCTTTTACGGACGAGATATTGATGACAGACGATGATTTGATTGTTAACGGGACGTGGAAGAATCCCAACGCCGAAGCCAACTCGTGGAACTGGCTGATTGCCGAATCGAACGAGAAGGGATTGCAGATGCAGACCGTTTTGAAGGTCGAAACCGACGGCGGAACATCCGAAGTAACCGGCGACAAGATTGAAATCAAGGGAGCCGGCTCCGTTACATTCCTGTTGACGGCGGCTACGAGTTATGTGAAATACAACGACATCAGCGCCAACCCCGCCGAGCGTACATCGAAGGTTATGGCGGCCGTCGAAGGCAAGCCGTACAAGGATTTGCTCAAGACTCATACGGATGATTTCAAAGGATTGATGGGACGGGTGCATCTGACTTTGCCGGTTGACAAGGCTTTGGAGGAATTGTCCGTCAACGAGCGTCTGGCGAAGTTGAAAGACGGCGGACAGGACGCCAACCTTGAAGGATTGGTATTTCAGTTCGGGCGTTACGCGCTGGCTGCGAGCAGTCGCGCCGGCGGACAAACGGCCAACTTGCAGGGCATCTGGAATCAGGAACTTCTGCCGCCGTGGGGCAGTAAATACACGATTAACATCAATATTCAGATGAATTACTGGCCTGCGGAAGTCGGCAACCTTGCCGAGTGCGCTCAACCGCTGTTTGACATGGTTGAGGACTTGTCCGAGACGGGTCACAAGACCGCCGGCGTCTATTACGGCGTCGAAAAAGGCTGGGTGGCTCATCATAACACCGATTTATGGCGGGGTACTGCGCCGGTGGACGCGTCGCGGTTCGGCATGTGGCCTGTCGGCGGAGCGTGGCTGACGCTTCACCTTTGCGAACATTACAATTACTGTCAGGACAGGGATTTCCTGCGTAAATATTATCCCACAATCAAGGGATCGGCGGAGTTTTTGTTGAATTTATTGGTAGAACATCCACGTCTGGGCTATCTGGTAACCCCGTTTTCGATGTCGCCCGAGCACGGGTTTCAATATACCGACGGAAAGACGAAGAAAACAGGCTACGTCTCGCCCGCGCCTACGATGGACGTGGGGATTATGCGCGAATTGTTTCCCTACGTAATTCAATTCAGCGAAATTCTTGGGGTTGATGAGGATTTACGCGCTCAATTGCGGGTAGCTTTAGACCGCTTGCCGCCTTACAAGGTCAACAGTCTGGGCAACCTTCAGGAATGGGTCGAGGATTTTGAAAACGGCCCCGGCGGTCATAACTTCTCGGCCAACTTTCCGTTTTTCCCCGGCAAATCCATACAGTTGCGTCGCGAGGAAGACGCCGCATTCGTAGCCGCCACCCGCAACTGGATGGACGGACGGCGAACAGGAGGCGGATTTCCGGCGTCGTGGGACATCTGCATGTGGTCGCGACTTGAACGTGGCGACAAAACCGCGCCCCTGATTACAGCCGGCGCCCGAGCCGCCGCCCTCAACCTCCACCGCAACGGAAGCTCTAATCAGATTGACGCGACCTTCGGATATACTGCCGGAGTAGCCGAATCGCTGCTGCAAAGTCATGCCGGCGAAATCGTACTGCTGCCCGCTTTGGCGACGAGCTGGCCTGAAGGCTCTGTTAGCGGTCTGCGAGCGCGCGGCGGTTACACTGTAAGCATGTCGTGGAAGGACGGAGTATTGATTTCCGCACAAATCACCCATCCGAGAGGCGGCGAAATACCTGTTCGTTACAAGGATAAAGTCAGGACAGTAACCGTTTCGGCAACCGAACCGCTTACATTAAACGGAGAACTTGATTGATGATGATTCATCGAAATTACGAAGACCAAATACCCGCCGGTAACAGTTATCGGTTCATTTCCGGAGACCGGAAACCCGCCGATACTAGTTACCGGTTCATTTCCGGAGACCGGAAACCCGCCGATACTAGTTACCGGTTCATTTCCGGAGACCGGAAACCCGCCGGTACTAGTTATCGGTTCATTTCCGGAGATTTCATAAAAAGACGTCAAATATTTTTTTGAAATAAATAAATAAACATCTACAGATAATCGGCAATCGTCGAACTTATCACCCAAAATTAAAACCCGAACTGCAAAAATTAAGACCCTGACTGTAATATGAACGAAGAAAATACTATCGACCTGGACGAACTCTTTCGCAGGATGGCTTGGAAAGACGATGAAGAGGCATTCCGGATAATTTTTTACCGGTTTTTCTCGCCCCTCTGCGTCTTTTCAATGCGCTACATCCGTCAAAAAGAAACCTGTGAAGACATCGTGCAGGAAACCTTCCTCAAAATATGGAAAAACCGTCAATCCCTGGAGATCCGCACTTCCTCGCGCAACCTCCTTATCACTGCCGTGAAGAACTCCTGCATCGACTATCTACGCAAACAGGAATCCGAATACCGACGCCAAGAACAGTACAATCCCGACGACGACCTCACCGACTCGCCCGAAGACATCTACTCGGCCGCCGAACTCGAACAAATCCTGCACGCAGCCCTCGCCAAACTGCCCGACAATATCCGAACCGTCTTCGAGATGAACCGCTTCGAAGGCAAGACCTACGCCAAAATCGCCGAAGAACAAAACATCTCGGTCAAAACCGTCGAATCATACATGACCAAATCCCTCAAACTACTTCGCATCGAACTGAAAGACTTTATGCCACTGATAATACTTTTCATGTCATAAAGGTTTTTTAAGATAGGGTATATCGCCTTTTAACCGTCAAACAAACAAAAATATTCCGCGCTACAAAGCATCAAACTAAAAAAACAAACAGTGGAAACAAACATAGAAAACAACAACGACCTCGAACAGGTCATCAAATGGCTTGACCGGTACGAACTGCAACAGCAAATCGACGTCCCCCGGCACTGGAAGCAAGTATGCAGCAAAATCCGCAGAGCACGCTACCGCCGTCAGACCATGCGGTTTGCCCGCAACGCCGCCGCCATCCTGTTTTTACCCCTATTGATAGCGGCAGGACTGCTTCTGAGGACGCCATCCGCCCCGCCCGAACCGGTTGAACAGATAGAAATAACGGCCGCCTACGGACAAATCACGAAAATAACCCTGCCCGACAGGTCGGAAGTATGGCTCAACTCAGGCTCGAAACTGACCTATCCCCAGCGATTCGAAGACGAGACCCGCGCGGTGCAGCTCGCCGGAGAAGCATATTTCAAGGTAGAGTCCGACGACCTTCACCGCTTTGAAGTCCTCCTGCCAGCCGGACTGCGGGTCAGCGCCTGCGGCACGGAGTTCAACATCGACGCCTATCCCGAAGACGAAAACATGAAAATGACGCTCGCCAAAGGACGGATAGAAGTACAGATACCCTCGCAGGACGCGCTCCAGATAACACAAGCGGGCGCACAAACCATCTACTCAAAAACAAACCTGACCACGACCGCCTCAAACGTAAATCTCTACGTCGAGACAGCCTGGAAAGACGGCAAAATCGTCCTGCGTCGCGCCGGCATGAACGAAATCATCAGTCAGCTGTCGCGCCGCTTCAACGTGGACATCCAGCTCCAGGGCAAAGAACTCTACGGCTACGAATACTCAGCCACCTTCACGACCGAATCCATCACCGAAATCCTCTCCCTGCTGGAGAAATCCGCCCCCATCGTCTGCCGCATCATCGAACCCAAACAAGGCAAAGATTTCAGCTTCTCCAAACGGACGGTAATAATAAGGAGGAAAAACTAAGGCTCTGCTCCACGTATTTTTTGTCCACGAATTGCACGAATTGCACGAATCAAAAGCAATGTCTGTCGCCGTCATTGCGAGTCCCTATAAAAAGTTCAAACAAGGGGAAATGACGTGGGGATACTTGCCCGTAGGGCATTCATATCAATAGAAAAAAGTTTGCCCTAACCAACTAATACCTCGTAGAGGTTTCACCTTATTCTATCG
>JAITNE010000116.1 GCA_031290635.1 Tannerella sp.
CTCGGTCTGGGAAACGGTTAACAACGCACTACGCGAGAAACCCATCACCGTCGAAGGACAACAGAACGCCCAATGGGTAGGCATGGACTACGGCAACGTCCTCGTCCACATCTTCCTCCCCGAAATGCGTGCTTTCTACCGTCTCGAAGACCTCTGGGAAGATAACAATATCACACATCTACCGAATATACTGTGATTTCCGAAAAATATGACTATCTTTGCGCCGTTATTTACAATATTTTATTAGAATGAATAGAGATAAAAACTATATAAACATGTCGTCTTCGCAGCCTGGGGCTGATCAAACGCCCTCAAGACCGCCTGCGCCCGGCAACCCTACTCAACGGGACAAGAACGGCGGCAAACGCACAGGCGGAAGCCTTTGGTGGGTTTATGCCCTGATTTTTATACCTCTGATTATCATGTATCAGCTCCACGATTCGAAGCCTACTAAAGAACTCGTCTGGTCGAACTTTTGCGAGGTATTCAAAGAAGACGTCTTCGAGACTGTAGTCGTTGACGGCCGTAAAAACATACTTGAAGCAACAGTAAAAAAAGACCGCTACGACCGTATTTTCAAGTCGCCCGCCGACGCCGACAAAGCTAAAAGTTACGCCCTCAAGATAATAGTAAAAATACCTTCCGCCGACAAAGTCGAGGAGTTTACTAAAGCGGCAATCACCGAGCGCAAGCTATCGGTTACAGTAGGATACGACTCCGAAGAAAGCATATTATGGAATATACTTGCAGCCATCGGCCCTATCGCTATCATCGTATTAATATGGATATTTTTCATGCGTCGCATGGGCGGCGGCATGGGCGGCGGCGGCATGGGTATCTTCTCGGTCGGCAAGTCTAAAGCGCAACTCTTTGATAAGGACGGCAAACATAAGGTAACATTTAAGGATGTAGCCGGATTAGCCGAAGCCAAGCAAGAAGTTGAAGAAATTGTTTCCTTCCTCAAGAACCCCCAAAAATACACCGAACTTGGAGGCAAGATACCTAAAGGCGCACTGCTCGTAGGTCCTCCGGGAACAGGCAAGACATTGCTCGCCAAAGCCGTTGCAGGCGAGGCCGATGTGCCTTTCTTCTCTCTCTCAGGCTCTGATTTCGTCGAAATGTTTGTAGGCGTTGGAGCTTCGCGAGTGCGCGACCTCTTCCGTCAAGCCAAAGAAAAAGCGCCCTGCATCGTCTTTATTGATGAGATAGACGCTGTTGGTCGCGCTCGTGGTCGCAGCGCTAACATGAACTCGAACGATGAGCGCGAAAATACCCTCAATCAACTATTGACCGAGATGGACGGTTTCGGCTCCAATAGTGGCGTTATAATACTTGCGGCTACCAACCGCGCCGATGTACTCGACAAGGCTCTGCTTCGCGCCGGTCGCTTCGACAGACAAATTCACGTCGAACTGCCAGACCTTAACGAGCGCAAGGAAATATTCGGCGTCCATCTTAAGCCCTTAAAACTCGACTCCAGCATTGATACCGATTTCCTTGCCCGACAAACTCCCGGTTTTTCAGGCGCCGATATAGCTAATGTCTGTAACGAAGCTGCTCTTATAGCCGCCCGTAAGGACAAGAGAAGAGTTCAAAAAGAGGATTTTATGAGCGCCGTTGACCGCATTATCGGCGGTCTCGAAAAACGCAGCAAGATAATGACCGCCAAAGAACGCAAAAGCATCGCTATACATGAAGCCGGTCATGCTTCGCTCAGTTGGCTGCTCGAACATGCCAATCCGCTCGTCAAGGTAACAATAGTACCGCGAGGCAAAGCGCTCGGAGCGGCATGGTATCTGCCCGAAGAACGACAGATAACAACCCGCGAACAGTTATTCGACGAGATGTGCGCCATTCTTGGTGGTCGCGCCGCCGAAGAACTGTTTATCGGCGAGATTTCTACCGGAGCGTCCAACGACCTTGAGCGCGTAACCAAACAAGCCTACGCCATGGTAGTCTATTTCGGCATGAGCGACAAAATTCCTAACCTCAACTACTATGATTCTTCCGGTCAGGAGTATGGTTTCACCAAGCCTTACAGCGATGACACCGCCAAACTTATTGACAGCGAAGTGCAGTCTTTCATCAGCGAACAATATGCCCGCGCCAAACAAATATTGAAGGACAACGCAGCCAAGCACAAAGCTTTGGCCGACCTTCTGCTCAATGCCGAAGTAGTATATTCCGAAGATGTAGAGCGTATCTTCGGCAAACGTCCGTGGGTCTCGCGCAGCGAAGAAATAATGGATCAACAAAGCCTGTCCGTTTAATGAAAAACCTTTTGCAGAGAACATTAACAGGCATAGTATTTGTGGCGCTTATAGTCGCTGCTATTCTGGTGCATCCCTGCTTATTTGCCGTTGTGTTCGGACTTATATCCGGTATGCTCATACTCGAACTGTATCAACTGACAAAGTACGACGGCGCTCTCTGGCTGCGCTCTCTCGGCGTTTTTGCCGGCGCGTATCTCTTTGCCGCTACCGCCCTCTATGCAGGCGACTATGCAGGCGCTATTATTTACGTTCCATATATCTTAATGCTGGTAGTGATGCTTGTGTCCGGCCTCTATGCCAAATCATCCGATATAGTGGCGCAATGGGGGCTGCTCTTCTTTGCCCAAGCCTATTGCGCGGCAGGTTTCTCTCTGCTCTG
Source organism: Tannerella sp. (assembly GCA_031290635.1). Classification (GTDB taxonomy): domain Bacteria; phylum Bacteroidota; class Bacteroidia; order Bacteroidales; family Tannerellaceae; genus Tannerella. The sequence goes on from JAITNE010000116.1 coordinate 2,653, forward strand.
CTTTATCCCGTATCTTGCCGACGGGGGTTATAACCCCGTTCCCGTTCTGCTGATTTTTGTTTTCATCTGGCTTAACGATACCGGCGCTTACCTGACAGGCTCACGCTTTGGCCGTCATAGACTCTTCCTGCGCATATCGCCTTCAAAGTCATGGGAAGGTTGTTACGGAGGTTTAGCGGTCGTTATTGCAGCCTCTTTATTGATACCTCGCTACTTCAACACCGGCATGGATCTGGCATGGTACGAGTGGCTCGCATTCGCTGTGGTTACAGTTATAGCCGCGACCTTAGGCGACCTTATCGAATCGCTTATCAAACGCACTTGCAA
>JAITNE010000133.1 GCA_031290635.1 Tannerella sp.
TTATTGTAGTATCGCTCGGCGGGGTTTATCAAAACGAACAGCCCGGATTCAAGTTGCCGTTTTTCAAGCTTTACAACATTATGATTTATAGCCTTTTTTTCGGCGACGCCTTAAATCAGTTGTACTCTTCGACCGTTGTTCGCGAACGAAACAAAGGCGAAACAGAAGATTTGTTTAATTCATATATGAACAGGGCGGAAAAAATTATTCATGAAAACAAGCACAAAAAGATGCTCGCCCTGCTCGAAAACGCTGTTAAAGATTTCAACAAAATATCTGTTTTTGAAGATAAAAAGTTTGAAAAAATAGGCTTGTTAGGCGAAATATTTGTTAAATACAACAACTACGGGCAGGCTCACATTACGGAATGGCTGCGTGAACAGGGCTTTGAGGTGGTCGTTCCGCCGATGATAGATTTTTTTATGCAAGCATTTGTGAACAGAAACATTAATCACAAAAACGGAATTGTTCATTTGGGGAAAATAAATCAAAAACTTGCGCCCTTGATATACGGATTTGTCAACAAAAAATTGGAAAAATTTGAAAAGATAACACGAAAATCGCGTTTCTACCGCAAGCACGAAACGATTTTTGAGATAGCCCTCCACGCCGAAGAAATAATCGACCTATCGAACCAATTTGGCGAGGGTTGGATGATTGCAGGCGAAGCGGCGAATTTTGCACGGCACGGCATAAACAAAGTCGTTTGCGTACAGCCTTTCGGTTGCATAGCTAATCACATAGTAGCCAAAGGAATAGAGCGACGAATTAAGCAATTTTATCCCCAAATGAATCTGCTTTTTCTTGATATAGACGGCGGAATGGCAGAGGTAAATCTGCAAAATAGACTTAAATTTCTGATAGAGCAGTGAAGAAAAGAAAAAAAATCGTATCTTTGTCATCTGATTTTGAAAGATATGGCACAAAAGAAACGTTCTAATAATCTACAAGAGCAAAAGCAACAAAAAGCTCGCAAGAAGAAAGAGTTTATGAACAAGCTCCTTATGGTATGCAAGGTAATCGGCGACGAATCGTTGTATTACCTGATACCGGAAGATTTACGCTGGAAGATTTACATCAAACGGGGCGTAGTCAAGGTCAGAGGAGCAAAAGGCGTCAAGATACAAAAACGCCTGCTTGAAGTACTGGAAAAGTCGATTAAACAGCAGTTGCTTGTAACAAATATCGAACTTATTGCCGGTAGTGGTCGTACGATTAGCCTGGCCGATTATTATACGGTAGGTATGTCGCTGGAATTGGGTATTAACAAAGATCATGCTGACGAGCAGTTTGACGGAAAAGAACGCTTCAGCAGCTTTCTGGCCGAATCCGATCGTCGGCAATATGAATCCGAAATGCGGATCAAGATGCTCTGTGAAATGGTTTGCAACCTTTACGACGACTTTTCGCAAAAACGCATCTACTCTTACACTCTGGGGGTTGAAACCAATCTCGAAAAGGCTGATTTTATTCTCAAACATCGCTTAATACAGAATTTTACGCAACAAATGATGGATGACTTGGACTTCAAGCTTTACCACACTATAACGATTGGCGCTCATCCCTTAGAGGTTAAGCATGTAAGTTTCAAAGGCGATAAGCGTCCTGTCATCCAACTTGGGATGATGCATCATCCGGAACTATACGATGAGTCTGTCTTTATCCCCTTCAAAATATCGGGAGAAACGCTGAATATTAACAGTACTTTCGCCAAGTTAATGATACCGGTATATATTCAGCAACATGCTCTCAATCGCATTCTGGAACGCAGTGGATACGTCATTCCCGGCTTGTGCAAAATAGATTTAATAAAGGCCGTATTACAGCCTGTTATCACCCATATCGCCAAAAAACGCTATCTGATTGAGTATCGAATGATGGATGTGAAGATCGGATACTTGGTAGTCGAACTGATTGACGGGATGATAGTTATCATCACCTTCCTGCTCATGACTAACAACGGCACGCCCGAAGGCGACAAGCTTGCAGAGCTTACCGGTCTGAAGAAGTTAGACAAAGAATACTTGATGATCGACAACATCAGTTCTCTGGCAAGCTCCGATATTCTGGAGAGTGAGACGGTCTGCAATCTCTTTCGTGATGCAGGATGTCAGTCGATACTTGACGCGTGCAAAAGGGTGAAAAACGATCGCGGTATCTCGTGGATGGTCGGCATGGGAGAACAAAAGAACTCCATGTCGGAACTGATTATAGAGTACCTGAAACCCGATGCTAACAACGACGAGTATGTTACGGAATGACAGACGTCGTGCAATTATTTGTTATATCGGACAATAAGTAGTACTTTTGCCATCATTATCAGACATATTTAATCGTAGATTATGAAACATACTCTTTTGCTTATTTCGTTATTGTTACTTGGCTATCTTGACGCTAACGGTCAGGAGTTTAGCCCGAATTTGACCGACTTAAACCGGATGGTCGATTCCTGTTCAATTGACGCTAAGACAGAGCGGCAACCCTTGATTGGCGTCTCCGCAAGTCGCACTCAGCGAGGTGGTTCGACGGTGTCGGGCACGTATATCAATGCCATTCTGAAGGCAGGTGGAATACCGGTGATAGTGCCTGTGATAACGGACGTTAAGGCGTTGCGGCATACGGTTAGTCAGCTGGACGGATTAGTTATGACCGGCGGCGAAGACTTTAGTCCGTTCTATTATAAGGAAGACACGATTGCGTACATGAATGAAACGGATTCCATACGCGACATATATGACTTGGCGTTGTTGAAGTTAGTCGCGGACAGGAACATCCCTATCTTGGGGATCTGCCGTGGCGAACAGGCTATTAATGTGGCGTTTGGAGGTACGTTGTATCAGGACATTCCCACTCAGTATCCATCCTCTGATATTAAGCACAGGCAGGTCGAGCCAAGCACGCAAGGCACTCATTGGATAAATACAATAAGGGGTACGCAGCTGTCCGCAGTGTTGCCTGCCACCCGGATATTGACCAACACCCATCATCATCAGGGCGTCAAGGACGTAGCGCCCTATTTCGGCGTCTCCGCTCGTGCTTCTGACGGCTTCGTCGAGGCTATTGAGGCATATCCTAACAAGTCCGTTATGGGGGTTCAGTTTCACCCTGAAGGTCATGTCGCAGGCGGGGATACGGCGATGTTGAATCTCTTTAAGCACATCGTGCGAGAGGCGCAGCTCTACAATCGCGCAAAAGAGCTTCACCACAAGATGTTAACCATTGATACTCATTGCGATGCGCCGAGCGTCTTCGTCAGGGGAAACTACGACGTCGGCAAGCGGGAACGCAACCAGGTGAACCTCCCTAAAATGGAGGAAGGCATGTTGGATGCGGTCTTTATGGCATGTTACGTAGGGCAGAGTGTGAAGGACGACACAACGGCAGTCGCGAGGATTGAACAGCAGTTAGACGCAATCTATCAGCAAGTTGAGCAGAACCGCGACAAATGCGGTATCGCCATCACCTCAGCAGACCTTATCCTCCTGAAGCAAAGCGGCAAGAAGGCCTTCTTCATCGGCATAGAAAACGGCTACGGAATAGGCAGAAGCCTGGCCAACCTCCGTCGCTTTCACCAGCGCGGCGTCAACTACATGACCCTCTGCCACATGCGCAACAACGACATCTGCGACTCCTCGGGTGACACCGTCGCACTCTGGCGGGGTTTGAGTCCCTTTGGCCGCAAGGTCGTGAAGCTGATGAACAGGATAGGCATGATGGTTGACGTCTCGCACGTCAGCGACAAGGCGTTCTACGACGTAATTCGCCTCTCCAGCATGCCTGTGATAGCATCTCACTCATCCGCACGCGCCCTCTGCGGACATGCGCGAAACCTGACTGACGAGCAGTTGCGCGCCCTCGCCCGGAACGGTGGCGTCGCGCAGATATGCATCCTCGACGAGTTTATCAACGACAATCCCAGTGAGGCAGACCTCCAGGGCGCAATCGAGCACATCCTGCATGCTGTCAGCGTTTGCGGCATAGATCACGTAGGAATCGCTTCGGACTTCGACGGTGGCGGAGGAGTAATTGGGTGCAATGGCAGCAACGACATGATCAGCATCACCATCAAACTACTCGAAAAGGGTTATTCAGACGAGGATATAGCCAAGATCTGGGGTGGTAACCTGTTACGTGTAATGCAGCGCGTACAGCGTCAAAGTCGAAAATAATCATTACTTTTGCGGTCGATAAGTCAAGTATTTATCAGGTTATATTAATAACCTGATAAATGGCTTGCGTTGATGACTTATCATCTTGTAAGAAGGCTTGAATCAACGTTTTACGTCAAATATTCACCTACTTGTAAGATAAATTGAGTCAATGGCTTACGTCAAAAATTCGCCGGGTTATACATCAACGATTCGTCGGGTTATAAGCAGCCTCTGATCAACGGCTTACGTCAATGATTCATCGGGTTATATGTTGAATATTATTTAAGTTATAAGAAGACTTGTAACAAAGCGTTATTTTAAAGGTTTATCAGGTTATAAGAATATATAAATCAATGGCTTATGTTGAATATTAATTAAGTTATACATAAACTGTTCATCAACTTATATATCAAATATTTATAGGGTTATATATCAAATATTTACAGAGTTATACATTAAAGATTAATTAGCTTGGATTATGGAATGGATTAAAGAATTATTCATGGGTGATAGCGTAGCGCACTCGGTCATGTTAATGGCAATTGTGATAGTGTTGGGCATGCTTCTGGGCAAGCTCAAAATCGGCGGAATCTCGCTTGGCATAACATTCGTGTTGTTTGTAGGCATCCTCTTTGGACACTGCGGCTTCCGCATCCACAGCGAGGTCTTGCACTTCTTCAAGGAGTTCGGGCTGATCCTCTTTGTATATTCAATCGGCATGCAAGTAGGACCCGGCTTCTTTTCGTCCTTTCGCAAAGGCGGCATCACGCTCAATCTGCTTGCCACAGCAGTAGTGATGCTCGGCGTCGCAACAACCCTTGCCGTACATTATATTACAGGCATACCGATACCCACAATGGTAGGCATCCTGTCAGGCGCAGTAACCAACACGCCCGGTCTGGGAGCCGCGCAACAGGCATACTTCGATACCCACGGCTCGGCCGACAACACCATCGCTATGGGCTATGCCGTCGCCTACCCGCTCGGAGTCGTCGGCGTGATACTCTCAATCATCGCAATACGCTATATCTTCCGTGTGAACAGCGTTGTAGAGACCCGGCGACTCGACGACGAAGACATGACGCACTCCACCGAAGCCAGACCTATATCATTGATGGTCAAGAACCCAGCGCTGTTCGGCAAGACCATCGCTGAACTCTCGGCGCTGCTCAGCCATCGCGACTTTGTGCTCTCCCGCATCTGGTACAACGAAAGCAAGCACATCGAGATGGTATCCGGCGAAACCGTCCTCCACGACAGCGACAAGATATTTGTAATTACCAACGATAACGACGCCGAAGCAGTCAAAACCTTTATCGGAGAGGAGATACCCATGGAGCGCAAGCAGTGGATACGTCCCGAAAGCGAGTTTATCACACGACGCATCCTTGTGACCAAGAGCAACTTAAACGGAAAGAGGCTGGGCGATCTCAAGCTACGTAAGCTCTACGGCATCAACATAACCCGCATCAACCGTTCGGGCGTTGACCTGGTAGCCTCCCCCGCGCTGAACCTGCAGCTCGGCGACCGAGTCAACGTCGTCGGAACGCAGTCTGCAATAGCTAATGTAGAGAAGATACTCGGCAACTC
>JAITNE010000222.1 GCA_031290635.1 Tannerella sp.
TCCCCGTTCTGATTGGTAGTCTCTCCGTTTCTTTTGGTAGCTTATCTATAGTACGCGTTGTCCTAAACGCATTGCGCGTTGTCCTAAACGCGTTGCGCGTTGTCCTAAACGCGTTACGCGTTGTCCTAAACGCGTTGCGCGTTGTCCTAAACGCGTTATGCGTTGTCCTAAACGCGTTGCGCGTTTTCTCTATTATTTATAGCAGAGAAGGTAATAATATCTCCGGAGATATTACCAAAAACTCCGGGTAACTTACTAATATCTCCGGAGATATTACCAAAAACTCCGGGTAACTTACTAATATCTCCGGAGACATAATCAAAAACTCTGAGGAGCTTACTAATATCTCCGGGAAAATAACCAAAATCTCCGGGGAACGTACTAATATCTCCGGAGATATCACCAAAAACTCTGAGGGTCATCCTATGACGATTTCCCGCTCCGTCCCCCAGAGGAACGAAGCAATCTAAATGAGCGCATCCCCGTCAGGGAATGTATTTACAGAATTTGCAGGATTTGCAGGATTTACAGATTGCTTGGTATATCGCAATCAAGATACCCCGTCAGGGGATGTATTTTTCAAAATCTACCTGAATATTCTTGCGGCTTCTTTACCAGGTGAATGCGTTTTCGTAAACGGAGGTGTTGCCGCAGGCGTCGGTAACAGTCAGGCGCAGATGGTGGTAGCCGGGGTAAAGGCGATCGTCGTCGAAATGGTAGGTCAATAGAGATTTCTTGCCGTCGTACTCGAAAAGGGCGTAATTGCCGTCAATCTCGCCTCTGTAAGTCGCTATTCCGCTTAAATCGTCGCCGATACGGACGTCTATCCTGCGGAGCGCTCGCCATCTGTCGGGCGAAAGAGGACGTATCTCAGGCGGTTTCGTGTCGTTAGCTATCGCGTATGTTCCTAAACGGGTGATGCTCGCTTCTACGCGGCCATCGACGTAAACGCCGCCTGTCCACAACGGCCAATCGCCGCGCTCGCTGATGCGGACCAGGCCTAACTGCTTGAAGTTGGCGAAGGGGAAAAGGCTGTCTGCGACGATTGACAGGCGGGCGGCGGCGTGTAGCGGTACGGGGCGGTCGTGAAGGACGTGTACAGGGGATAGATATTGGCTTGAGTAGTAGGAGCCGTATCGCATGTAGAGGCTGCTGTAGAGGCTGTTTTCGGGGGTTTCGAGCCGCAGGCCGGGGGCGATGAAGGTGTTGGGCTGATACCAGCGGAGAAGGCTTGTGCCGATGGTGTCCGGCGGCGTTATTTCCTGCTTGCGACCGATGATGCGGAGAGGGATAAGAGTACGGTTGCCGCGGATGTCTTTCAGGGTGATGATGACGTTGTAGGTGCGCTCTTCGTTGACCGTGAGGAGACCTGACCGACGGCTTGCTACGAGATGACTTGCGTTGCCCGGCTCGGTGAATGTCTTGATGTAAAACAGTCCTCGCATAACCCATTCCTCGAAGTCGGTGCAGGAGTTGATGCAGTCGGCCCGGTCAAGAGCAAAGCGGTCGGTAAGGCTCAGGAAGACTTCGACGCTGTCTATCACTTGACTTATCTCGCGGATACCGTAGCTGAAGGAGGTGGAGTCCATGCGGTCAACAGCCCTGACGGAGAAACCTATCTCTCCCCAGGCTTCTACAGGTTGAAGGATGCGCGGGTTATCGTTTTTGTCGTTGCGAAAGGCTATGTTTTGCTTGCTGCTGCTGCCGTTAGCTATCCCGCGTCCTTCGACGGGACAGACCATCAGTCCCTTGACTATCGGCTTGCGATGGTCGGGGATGAAGTAGTATTCAAGTGGGTCGAGGGGCATGTTGTTGCGGAGGTCGCGTACTTCGAGGTGGAGGTGAGGACCGCCAGAGCCGCCACTGTTGCCGCTATAGCCTATCAGGTCGCCGCGCTTGACGGGGATATTGCAATTGACGTCGGCTACGAAGCTTTCGGCGGCGTACTGTTTGGCGCGGAGGATAGCGGTGAGGTCGGGGTTGAAGGCTTGCAGATGTCCGTAAACGGTGATAAGGCTGTCGGCGGGATGTGTGATATAGATAGCGTTGCCGTAACCCCAGGGGCTGACCGAGATGCGCGAGATGTAGCCGTCGGCAACTGCATGGAGGGGATGTCCTTCCGTGCCTTGCGTGCGGACGTCGATACCGGCATGAAAGTGATTGCCCCGAAGTTCACAGAACGAACCGGATAACTGCATGGGGAACTCCAAAGGGTTGCCTAACTGCTGAGCGCTCGCGACGATGAAGGTCAGCATCCACAAAGATAAAGTCAAAGTTGTTTTCAAAATAATTTCATTGCTCAAAGTCCGCAAATACCGGCAGGTGATCGCTATACCCGCCCTGGTAGAATGTTCCGGCATAACTGCGCAGGGGCGACTGTTCGCCACGACTGTTCTTCTTGCCAAGCAGAAAATCAGGCGCAAAGATATGTGGACTGTCTTTCTTCAGATAACTGTGCCAGTGCCGGCTTACTATTATCTGGTCTAACTGCGACCACTCGCCCTGAAACTTGTGCGAACCGTAGAAGTTCAGCTTCTTCGGATCGGCAAAGAGGTTGACAAGGTCGAAACTGTCCGTCGAACCCTTAGTCATTACCAGAATACTGCGGTCTGTCGGCGTATCATTGAAATCACCCATCACCACAATGTTGGCGTCCGCATTGTCGAGCAACAGAGTGTCGCACATACGGCGTACAAACCGTGCAGCGTCGATACGGTCGGGTTGCGTCTCCTTCTCGCCCGCCGAGCGCGACGGAAAATGGCATACAAAGACGTCGAGCCGCTCGCCGGTAGTCAGTTCACCCCATACATGCAGAATATCTCGCGAGAGTTTATGCTTGTTAGTAAACGGAATCTTTGCCGAACGGTGTCCGAGATATTTGAACCGGTCACGCTGATAGATAAGCGCGTTATTGATGCCGCGCACATCGCTGCCCGTAGTGATACAATAGCGATAATGCTGCTCGCGCAAGGGCGTACGGTTGAGCAGGTGAGTGAGGACGGTATCGTTCTCAACCTCGCAGAGACCGCACAGCACGGGCGTTCCCCATTCGCCGATAGCGTTGATCACTTGCGCCGTCCTGCGCAGATGGCTGTAGTAGCGGTTGTAAGTCCACCTCATCGCGCCGTCGGGCAGAAACTCGTCATCGTTCTTTTTGGGATCGTTGTATGTATCAAACAGGTTTTCGACGTTATAGAACATAATCCTGAAATCATTAGCGTTAAGGCGTCCGGCTATCAACATAAAACAACATAATAATATAGTTCTCATTTCATTTGCTGTGTATCTTCAACATACTCGTAAGCCCCTATCGACGGACCATGGCTCGTATTACGACTGACGCCGAGGAGGTCGTAGAGATACAGAACCGAAACTTCCGGATCTGCTCTGCCGATGCAGACCGCGCCGCTGTCAAGACGGAAATCATAGACGAAGTCATATTTACGGGTTTCTTTGTTCCAGCCATTGTGATTGATGTAAAAGGGACTTTCGGCAAAGATAACGTTGATAAAGCGCTCGCCGGTCAGGTTAACCGTTTTGACAAGGCAGTGATTGAAGCGGTAGTTGAAATTCTCGTCGTTGCCGTTGGCGTCGCCCTCTTCGGTACGGAAGATCATCTCGCCGCCGGGTTGCTTGACGCTGCTGACATTGATGTCGCCGTCGATGATGCAGTTGTCGAAGTAAGCCTGTTTGAGCGGCAGGATATGCTTCTCGAGATGCCCTGTCTCTTCATAGAGGTACATGATAGAGTTGGCCAAAGTGAGACATTCGATACTCCGCGACGAGCTGTTGCTCATCATTTCCGCAGACATGTAGTTGGCCATCGTGCAGTGAGTAAACTGATATACTCCGCCGACAAGCATCATCAGATACTCGGAAGCGTTGCTGAACTCGGTGTTTACGGCTTCGATACGGCAGTTTTCAGACCAGAGGATATTGCCGTCCATGTTTTGTATTCTTGAGTTGAGGATAGTCATCTTGCGACGGTCAGGGGTCGATTCCTCGAATGTCAGACCGGAGATGCCGTTGCGTATCATCGCGTAAACCATCTCGTTATCAAAACTGCCGGCTCTGAAAATCATGCCGTTCCATTGCGTCGAAACGTTGTCGTAGGAGATAGACGAAGAGAAGTTATGCATCCTGTCGCCACGTATGGTTACAGGATGTTCGAGTGTGCCCTGAAGTTTGATTGTGCCTTCGATTATCCATTTGGAATTTGTGTGCATGTAGAAAGTAACGCCTTCGGAGACGGTCAGAGTAACGCCTTCGGCTATCTTCAGACTGTCGAAAACCAGATAAGGACGGTCGGCTTCGAGCAAGGTGTCAGCCGAAAAGGTTACTCCCCGCAATATATTGGCGTTCCGACCTTGAGCACACAGCACTATCGACCGCGTTACGCCGTTGGTAACAAACAATATCGAATCATATATTCCAAACGGTATGTTCAAGCTGTTAGGCTCAAGGGTTACTTCGACCATCACGTAGAGGCTGTCGTTTTTCCAGACAGGGATGTCGTTGAACTCGTCGCCCTGACGACCGTCCACGTTGATACGGAAGCCTGTACTTCCACCGCTTGCAAGTTTGATACGGTCGATTTTGAGCGCCTCGCTGTTACGGTTATATATCATAAAATAGCCCGTAGTAGAGCCGATTGTAGAGAAGACGGCTTCGAATAACAGCGTATCGGTCGAGAACTCAATCTGATGTTTCGGATTAAGCGAATAGTTCTCCAAATCATTGCATCCTGTTATGAACACTATCGTCAGACAAAGCGTCAAGTTAAATATCTTTCTTAAATCATTCATGTTTAGATAACGACTTCTTCCGCAAAATATTGTAAAATAATTACTATCTTTGCGGCATAATTTAGATATTAATTTATATGAGAACAGCAATCAAAAGCAAAACAAACAAGACTGATAACGAGATATCGACTATCACGTTAACGTACAAAAAGTCAGCTCAAGCAAAAAAAACGCTTGACTTCATTCTGTCTTTAGGTATCTTTTCTATTCCAAAGAAACGCTCTCCTATCGATGAAGGTTTGGATGATATCAGGAATGGACGGGTTTATACCATCAGTAATCCTGCAAATATTATTGAGGAATGTTTGCAATGAAGAAGTCGCAAGTATCTACATTTCTACATCCGGATTTTAATAAAGAAGGGAACAGAATAAAGTACAAGTACACACTTCAAGTTACTAACCGATTTAAGAAAGACGTTCAGCGTTGTAGAAAAGCCGGTTATGACTTGGAGTTGCTTCGTGACATAGTTATTCAACTGACCACTGATGGGAAATTGCCGCAAGAGTATCTTCCACACCCTTTAGTCGGTGAATACAAAGAATGTATGGAATGTCATATTAAAGCGGATTGGCTGATAGTCTGGAAACAAGAAGACAATAAGATGATTATTGTAGCCATCGCTACAGGTACACATAACTATCTTTTCGAGTAAAATATTGTTCGGTCGCCGCTACAAAAAATAATTACTATCTTTGCGGCATAATTCAATATTACTTTATATGAAAATATTCGGAAATATTCTTTGGTTGATATTCGGCGGACTGCTTACGGCTGTCGAATATCTTATAGCAAGTCTTCTGCTGATGATTACGATTATCGGCATACCATTCGGTTTGCAGACCTTGAAACTTGCTATCCTGGCGCTGTGGCCGTTCGGCAGTCAGATAACCGACAACGGCAATTCCGGCGGATGCCTCAACCTGCTGATGAATATCCTTTGGATTATCTTGGGCGGATTCTGGATATGTCTGTCGCATTTCTTCTTCGGATTGCTGCTATGTATAACCATCATCGGAATACCTTTCGGCCGTCAGCATTTCAAAATGGTAGGACTTGCACTGACCCCTTTCGGCAAAACTATCTCCTGAAAACTATCTCCCAAGATAAAACTATCATCCCGGAACAAAGATGTCAATCAAAACAGGCTACATGGATTTAGGCGCAACTCCCATTTTGTTAGCGCCGATGGAAGACGTTACCGACATATCCTTCCGTTTGATGTGCAAACGCTTCGGAGCAGACATGGTCTATACCGAGTTTGTTTCGAGCGACGCCTTGATACGCCATGTCGGCAAGACTAAAGACAAACTTGTTATCTCGTCCGAAGAACGTCCGGTTGCCATCCAGATATACGGCAAAGACATGGACGCGATGGTCGAAGCTGCCAGGATTTGCGAAGAAGCCCGGCCGGATGTGATTGATTTGAATTTCGGTTGTCCGGTAAGAAAGATTGCCGGCAAGGGAGCAGGCGCGGGATTATTGCAGAACATACCGCTGATGCTCGACATAACGCGCGAAGTAGTCAAGGCGGTGAAGACTCCCGTAACCGTCAAAACGCGGCTTGGATGGGACAACGAACACCGCATCATCGTCGAGCTTGCCGAACAACTGCAGGATTGCGGCATAGCGGCGCTTTCGATTCATGGACGCACCCGCGCCCAGATGTACACCGGTGAAGCAGACTGGACATTGATAGGCAAAGTGAAGCAGAACCCTCGCATGACTATTCCGGTTATCGGCAACGGCGACGTGGATTCGGCCGAAAAATGCAAGGATTGCTTCGACCGTTATGGAGTTGACGGTGTAATGATAGGTCGCGGCAGCATCGGCCGGCCATGGATTTTCGGCGAGATAAAACATTATCTGCGTACAGGCAAACTTCTGCCGGCCGAATCATTTTCATGGTATCTCGATATACTCAAGAAGCAGGTCCTTCAAAGTGTAGAGCGCCTTGACGAGCGTCGCGGCATCCTTCACATTCGCCGTCACATAGCCGTAACGCCGCTATTCAAAGGCATTCCCGACTTCAAGTCCACCCGCATAGCCATGCTTCGCGCCGAAACCGTCGACGAGCTGTTCGGCGTCATGGATACAATAATTTAATAGCTGATAAGCCGGATTGCGTCGTCGTAACTTCACAGCAATTACGGGGCGAGCACAATCCGCTAAAGATAAGCAGAATAACACCCAAAACATGTGTTGCACATTCGTCTTTGCGAGGCAACGTTCAATTTTAATGGTTTTAGACAGGATAGCCTTTGCAGGCTATCCTGTCCATCAACCAAAGCAAACTGCCTGATTACTTGATTAAGGTAAATAATTTACCAATAACAGGCAACTCTTTCTTCTCACCTTTGACCGCATTGATGATGCCGATAATCGCCAAGGCCAAAATCGCCAAATAGAACACGGAATAGAGAGCCCCTGCAAGCACGACTGACACAAAAGCTAAAATTGTAGCAAGAATTCCTACAACAATCCCACCTACAATGGAGGTAAGCAGCAATAGTAGTCCCTGATTAGCGTGAAAACGGGCAAAAGGGGATTCTTTTGCCGCAAGGATGGGAACTAAAACCAAGATTCCCAAGTACGCGAGGATAGCCATAAGCTTGTTAGCTTCTGCATCCTTCTGATCAACTGATACATTTTCTTCTGAC
>JAITNE010000039.1 GCA_031290635.1 Tannerella sp.
TTATCGGCGACCCTTTCCAACTGCCGCCCATTGTCGGATACGACGAGTGGCGCATTCTCGAAACCTTCTACGACAGCGCGTTCTTCTTCAGTTCCAACGTTATCCGCGAGAATCCGCTACTGTATATCGAGCTGAAAAAGATTTACCGACAAACCGACCCGCGCTTTATCAGCCTGCTGAATAATATCCGCGTCAATACAATGATGCCCGACGACTTGTCTCTGCTCGAATCGCGTTATATGCCGGCTTTCCACCCTGCCGACGATACCGCTTATATCACTCTGGCTACGCACAATAGAATTGTGGATGATATCAACCGTACTAAACTAGAACTGCTTCCCGCCGAAAAGAAGACTTTTGAAGCAAGCGTAACAGGCGTCTTTCCCGATGAAATCATGCCTACAAATCGCAGTCTGCACCTGAAAGAAGGTGCGCAGGTGCTGTTTGTCAAAAACAATATGCCGCACTATTACAACGGACAGATGGGCAAAATCACTAAAATCACCGACGAAGAGATGATTGTCAATACTAATGACACGGACATTGACGTAGGCCTGATGGAATGGTCGAATATCCGCTATTCATGGAATCGTCGCCAAAACAAAATAGAGGAAGAAATCATCGGTACTTTCATGCAGTTTCCGCTCAAACTGGCTTGGGCTATTACTGTGCATAAAAGTCAGGGACTGACCTTTGATAAGGTTATTGCCGATGTAGGCGCGGCTTTCACTCACGGTCAGGTGTATGTAGCCCTCAGCCGTTGCCGTAATCCGGAGGGGTTGGTGTTGCGCTCGAAGGTCGAGAAGTCGGCTATCCGAGCCAATCCGCAGGCATTATTGTATGCACGTAACGAACTGTCGGAGGCGCAGCTGGAGCAAATTTTTGAAGAAGCGAAAGCCGAAAAGGTTTTGCTTGATACTAAAGCAAAAGAGGTTTTGCCTGAGGCGAAAGCCGAGTCATCCGAAAACTCATCCGTCGCAGAAGTATCATCCGAAAACTCTGCCATTGCCAATGTCTCGCCCGAAATCAAAAAGGTAAAAGTCTCGAAGAAGCGCTCTAAAATCGACAAATCCGATAATTACATCATAGATTATCTGTCGATTAATACTAAGAAACTGTTCTATAATTCTCAGGAACGCGAACAGATTACTTCGCTCGCTCGCTTGCTCGAACAGAGTAATTTCGACGAAGTACAGAAACGTCTTTCGGAGGCAGGTATGCGCAAGGGTTTCGCCTGCATCTTCTACGGAGCGCCCGGAACAGGCAAGACCGAAACGGTGTATCAGATTGCCCGACAAACCGAGCGCGACATCTTTATGGTCAACATCAGCGACACTAAAAGCATGTGGTTTGGCGAGAGCGAGAAGAAAATTCAGGAAGTGTTTGACCGATACCGCAGATACGTCAACAGCAATGACAGCGTGCCGATACTGCTCTTCAACGAGGCCGACGCCGTGATTGGCCGACGCGTCGAAGGCGTCAGTCGGTCTGTTGACCAAACCGGTAACGCCATACAGAACATCATCCTGCAAGAAATGGAACACCTCGAAGGCATAATGATTGCGACTACCAACCTGACGCAAAACCTCGACCCTGCCTTCGAGCGACGCTTCCTCTACAAGGTGGAGTTCAAGCGGCCGACCTCCGAAACGCGCCGCGAAATATGGCAGACGCTCATACCCGCGCTTAGTTCTGAGGAAGCCGCCGTACTTGCCGACACTTATGATTTCAGCGGTGGCGACATGGAGAACATCGCCCGCAAGAGCGCCGTCGAGAGCATACTGCGAGGCTCGACGCTGACCATCTCCGACTATCATCGCCTCTGCCGTGAAGAAAAAGGACTTGGCGCCAATCAACGAACCAAAGTAGGATTTGTATAAAATAAAAACGACCGCCTCAATCCGAAGATATAAAGCGGTCGTTTCGTTGTCCGACAGTGTCCTGTTACTTTCTAATACCAAGTTCCTTGATAATAGAACGGTAACGTTCAATATCGACGCGAATCAGATAATCGAGCAAGCGGCGACGCTTACCAACCAACATCTTCAATGCGCGTGAAGTGTTAAAATCCTTGTGATTCTTCTTCAAATGACCCGTTAATTGGGTGATACGGAAGGAGAACAACGCGATTTGGCTCTCTGCCGAACCGGTGTCCGTTGCGGACTTGGCTTTTCCGAATTTGCTGAAAAGCTCTTCTTTCTTTGCTGAATCTAAATACATAAAATTTTACTTTAATAAATTATACCATGTTATCTAAGTGGCTGCAAAGGTACGCATTATTTTTATATTAAGCATCATATCGGACGAAAAAAATAATTTTGAAGCACGACGAGGAGCAGCAGATTATATCGTATGGAGCACGCAGATGACGCAGGACTTGTCCAGTTTTTACGGGATTATCATGATTGACGCAGATTGAAGCATGCGATTACTTTTGCGCCTCTACATATAAACTTCCTGTTGAACGGCCTTTGCTATCACGAAGCAAACGTTCATCAGCGCCTTGCATGTAGGTTGCTTCATGCATCACATCGAATCCGGCATCTTTAAGTACAGTAAAAAAAAGACTTGCATCCCAAACTGATACATGCCCCCAATTTTGTGCCAGGTCGTAAATTATTTCAGCTGCTGATTGGCCGGCTTGTTGCAATGCCATGTATCCTTCCAGACCGGGTACGCAAATCCTTAGCCAGGCGCCGGGCTTCATTGTACGGCGCAATTCCTTGAACAGTTTCAGACAATCGCTATAGTGCAGATGTTCTATCGTATGTTCCGTGAAAACGCCTTCCCAATAATTATCCGGACAATTGAATCTGTAGCGGAAATCCAACAGCCAATCATACTTTATGGCCGATTTCTTCAATGGAATCCATCGCAGAAAGAAGAAATCGGCATTCACGAATCCTTCCAAATAAGTAAATCCGCATCCTAAGTGCAGTAGCCTTGGTTTCCGCAAAGAAGGACGTCTGTTATAAAATATTCGTCCCAAAAGACTTGCCGCCTCATATTTAAACAAGTACTTCCAATTCCAGACATAAGTTCTGGCATAAATTGCTCTGTCTGTTGCCATGACTAAATTCTGGCGATGTTGACGGTTACCGAATTTGATTGCATAAATTAAGTTCATTTGATTGAAAATTTAAATGTTAATATTCTGTTTGAAAATTTTGATTGATACGCGAAGCGCCCCGAGAAAGGTGTCCAAACATTTGGATTTGTCCGCCGACGGCGTGGAAGGTTTCCAAACGGTGCACACTGCTTCGACCCTGCAAATTTATTTGCAGGGTTATGCTTGTGGAATGAAATTTTTTGATTATATACGCGCGAGAGGGAAATATTATAGACCTCTGCTCTTCTCTCTCTCTCTCTCTCTCTCTCTCTCTCTCTCTCTAGTAAATGGGAGCGGTCGGCCAATTGATTGAGGATTGGTCGTTAAAGCTCTTATGTTGCTGAATTTTGCTTGACGCACTTTCATCGTATGTTATTTTTATTATTTCTCAGGCCACAAAGGTACGCATTATTTTTATATTAAGCATCATATATCGGACGAAAAAAATAATTTTGAAGCACGACGAGGAGCACGCAGATGACGCAGGACTTGTCCCGTTTTTACGGGATTATCATGATTTACGCAGATTGACTTAGTCAGGACTTGTTTCCGCCATTGCGGAATGAGGAAGAATTTTTTATCTCTTAGATTGCTTCGTTCCTCGCAATGACGGACACGTGCGACACGCGACGACAGACATGTGCAACACGCGATAACAGACATGTACGATACGCGACGACGGTCTATGTCGCCGTCATTGCGAGGTACGAAGCAATCTTGTAACTTTATCTCTTAGATTGCTTCGTTCCTCTGGGGGAAGGACATCTGCGACAATGCAATAAAAGCCTGTAATACTTACAAAATGCTGCTGAACGCTCCCAGAGCATT
>JAITNE010000059.1 GCA_031290635.1 Tannerella sp.
CCGTTCTCAAAGAAGAGGATCACGTCGTCGATATCCGAGCAGTCGCACACGTATTCGTCGCGCTTCAAGCCCGTGCCGATAAAACCTTCCTCACGGTTGATGTAGAGCTTCTCGTTGGCTTCGACTACTTTGGCGGCAACGATGGTGTCGAAATTACGCTGCTCCGTATGACGCGGATAGGCTGCTCCGTACTTCTCCTTGAGCGTAGAATACCAGCTGACGGCGTAATCTACGATGTGGGCAAGATGATTGTCGATGTTTTTGATTTCGGCTTTGATGCGGGAGATGAGCTGGTCGTTGCTTGCGATGTTGAACTTGAGGATGCGTCCCATCTTTATCTCCATCAACCGGAGGATGTCGTCGCGAGTTACCGTGCGGATGAAGTCGGGCTTGAAAGGAGTTAGCCGCTTGTCGATATGCTTTACGGCGACGTCGATGTTCTTCGCATCTTCAAATTCCTGATCTTTATAGATGCGTTCAACGATGAAGATGCGTTCCAGAGAGGAGTAAAAGAGGGCTTCTTCCTGCTCGGCTTTTTGTATCTCCAACTCCTTGCGCAACAGGTCGAGGGTTTGCTCGGTAGAATGACGCAGTACGTCGCTGACGGTGAGGAAACGCGGTTTGTTGTCTTCAACAATGCAACAGTTTGGGTAGATGCTTGATTCGCAGTCGGTGAATGCGTACAAGGCGTCTATGGTCTTGTCGGACGAGACGCCCGGCGCCAGATGTACTATTATTTCGACGTCGCGGGCTGTGTTGTCGTCTATCTTGCGGATTTTTATCTTGCCTTTTTCGTTGGCTTTGAGAATGGATTCTATCAGTGTGCCTGTAGTTCGTCCGAACGGCACTTCGGTGATGACAAGGGTCTTGTTGTCGAGCTTTCCTATCTTGGCGCGTACTTTGACAAACCCTCCGCGTTCGCCGTCATTATATTTAGAGACGTCAATAGAGCCACCGGTCTGAAAATCGGGATACAAACGGAAAGGCTCGCCTTGCAGATAGGCTATCGAAGCGTCAATTATCTCGTTGAAATTGTGTGGCAGTATCTTTGACGAAAGCCCTACGGCGATGCCTTCGGCTCCCTGAGCCAACAACATGGGATACTTCACCGGCAGGGATACCGGCTCTTTGTTGCGACCGTCGTAAGAGAGTTTCCAGACTGTTGTTTTGGGGTTGAAGAGCACGTCGAGGGCGAACTTCGACAGTCGCGCTTCGATATATCGCGGCGCTGCTGCACCGTCGCCGGTAAGGATGTTACCCCAATTGCCCTGACAGTCGATAAGCAGGTTTTTCTGCCCTAACTGCACGAGCGCGTCGCCGATAGAAGCGTCGCCATGCGGGTGAAACTGCATGGTATGCCCTACGACATTGGCTACCTTGTTGTAACGACCGTCGTCGAGCAGTTTCATCGAGTGAAGGATACGCCGCTGCACAGGCTTGAAACCGTCGTTGATATGCGGCACGGCACGCTCCAGAATGACGTATGACGCATAGTCGAGAAACCAGCTCTGGTACATGCCCGACAACTGATATACTCCATCACCCATTCCGGGAACTTTGTATCGCGAGTGCGTCAGTTTGTCAGGCTTGGCAGCTGTCTCGGTTGTGTCGAGCGCTTCATCGTCGGTCGTTTCGTCGTCCGGTATTTCGGTCGTCTCTATTGCTTCGTAATCCTCCTCTTCTTCTTCCATTTTCGCCATGAATATTTGTTTATTATCGCTGCAAAGGTAATGAAAAAATACGAAACTTAATACTGGTTTCGGGAAGCTTCCTAAAAGTTTCGGGAATTTTTCAAAAATAATTTGGTCAAAGATAGCAATTCAAATTAAAATGATTATCTTTGTGTGTTTTAAAATATAAAATTATGGCTGAAGAAATCAAAACGATAGCCCCTCAAACAGTATGGGGATACTTTTATGAATTTACGCAGATACCGCGCCCAACAGGACAAATGGAACGTGTAACGCGGTTTGTTGTTGAACAAGGCAAACGTCTGGGTTTAGAGACGATTCGGGACGCCGTCGGAAACGTGCTTATTCGCAAGCCCGCAACTAAGGGATACGAAGGCAAACCTGTGGTCATCCTGCAATCTCATCTCGACATGGTGCCGCAGAAAAACAGCGACGTTGCGCACGACTTCGCTAAAGACCCTATTGACGCTTATATCGACGGCGATTGGGTTAAGGCTCGAGGCACTACTCTGGGCGCTGATAACGGTATCGGCGCTTCGCTGGCGCTGGCCGTTCTGGCCGACGCAAGCCTGCAACACGGGACGATAGAGGCTCTTTTTACCGTTGACGAAGAGGTTGGCATGGACGGAGCTTTCGGCCTGAAGTCCGACTTCCTGAAAGGGCGAAAACTTATCAACTGCGACTCGGAAGAGGAGGGCAAACTGTTTGTAGGCTGTGCCGGTGGAGCCGACCTCAACGTCGAATTTCGCTACAAGAAAGGCTCGCCGCTGATAGAAGGCGACGTAGCTGTGCGCCTTTTCCTGTCGGGACTTAAAGGCGGTCATTCGGGTGTGGATATTCATCTCGGTCGCGCTAATGCAAACAAGTTGCTGTTTCGCTTCCTCAAGGAGGCTGTGAGCGATTATGGCGTGCGGTTGGCGGCAGTCAGCGGCGGTTCGCTGCGTAATGCTATCCCTCGCGAGGCTGAAGCTATCATCACTCTGCCTAAGGATAATCTGGACTTGCTCTGGGAGTTAGTGGCTGATTATCAAGATATTTACAGAGCAGAATATAGCGGCGTAGATGATAATATATCTCTGAAAGCCGAAATGACGGTTAGTCCTGTCTCGCTTATTCCCGAAGAGATTCAGGATGACTTGATAAACGCCATCGAAGCCTGTCAGAATGGGGTGATTACCATGTTGCACGATTTTCCCGATACAGTCGAATCATCGTCGAACCTTGCCGTAGTAAAGTCGGCGGCAGGACTGATAGAGATAAAAATACTTGCTCGAAGCGCGTCCGAGAGCCGCAAGTCGGCGCTACTATCCTCGCTCGAAAGCGTTTTTGCGATGGCAGGCGCCAAGGTAGATTACGGCGGCGCGTACAACGGCTGGCAACCTAATATCTCATCGACTGTTCTTGCGACGATGTCGCAGGTCTATGAGCAACTTTACGGCGCGAAACCGGCGGTAGCAGTTATGCACGCAGGGCTGGAATGCGGCATCATTCAGGGCATATATCCCGATATGGATATGATTTCATTCGGTCCCGACATCAAGCATCCACACTCGCCCGACGAAGCCGTCAGCATCCACTCCGTAGCAAGAACGTATGAATTACTCAAAAAAACAATGTCGAGTGTCGAGTGATAGAATTATGCTTTTTTGCGTTACGTAATTTTGCATAATTGATTTTAATGCTTATTTTTGCAGTCTAAAACAGCAATAGAAATGAATCCATTCAGTTATGGCACAGTAGTTAGAGATAGTTGCTTTTTCGACAGAGAAAAGGAATGCGACCGGATAGTTAATACACTGTCAGGCGGTAATAATTTGGTGCTTTATGCGCCACGACGATTCGGCAAGACCTCGCTTGTTTTCAAGGCGATGGAGAGTCTGAACAAGGCAGGATTTACGTGTGTGTATTTCGATTTCATGCAGGTTTATTCGGTTGAATCGTTTGTCAGGCTGTATTCAAAAACACTGTCGAAGCATCAGAAAAATATTCGGAAGTTCGCGCGACTATTCTCTTCATTAGTAAGTTCTTTGCGTCCGGTCATTACGATTGGTAATGATGGAACTCCCGAATTTTCAATCGATTTTGCTAACGAAACGGTTGACGAAACGCTTGTGTCGGATTTGTTGGCTCTGCCTGAAAAGATGGCGACAAAGGAGAAGCGTATATTGATCTTTTTCGATGAATTTCAGGAAGTTGAGAAACTTAAAAGCATCAATTTTGAAGCCATTTTACGAAGCAAGATTCAGCAACAACAATACGTCAACTACCTCTTTCTCGGCAGCAAAACGCATTTGATAAAAGAAATGTTCAGCGACCGTAATCGTCCGTTTTATAATGCGGCCTCTCAGATGACCCTTGGATATTTGCCTGAAAAGGACACCGTCAATTACATTCAGACTAAATTTTCTTCGTTCGGAATTACTATAAACGAAGCAACAGTCAAATACATGGCAACAGTCACAAAGCGAATACCCCATTATATTCAATTGCTTGCCGCCGAAATATGGCAATATGTGATAACCGACAAAAAAATAGTTACTAAAGCGATAGTTGACTTGTGCGTGCAGCAAATTATAGCCCTCAAGAATGATTATTATATGGAACTGTTTGACCGACAGTCGAAAACAAAAAAGAGCTTGTTGGTAGCGCTTGCAAGGTCGGGTAAAAGCATATATTCATCGGACTATATCAGGAGTAATACCTTGCCGTCGGCATCCACGCTGCAAAGAGCTGTCAAAGAATTAGTTAATGTCGGAATCATCGACAAGATGAAAGATGAGTACTTCATAACCGATCCGTTCTTCCAACTGTTTTTGTTAGAATTTTAACCCCCATGCTATTTTTTCGCTGCAAAATTTTCGAGTGTAAAAGAAAATTCGTACCTTTTCGCAGAATTTTCGAGTGTAAAAGAAAAATTTGCAAGCATGGCGGCTGCATGAAAAATTGTGAA
>JAITNE010000051.1 GCA_031290635.1 Tannerella sp.
ATGACGATACCGTAGAACATTATCGCATGTCGCACGTGTCCGTCATTGCGAGGTACGAAGCAATCCAATTCGTGAAATTCGTGAAATTAGTGGAGAAATTTAGTTTGAATATTGCTTCGTTTATTTGGGGGACGGCGATGTAACAGTTGTGAGATTGCTTCGTGCCTCGCAATGACGATACCGGAGAACATCATCGCGTATCACACATGTCGCCATGACGATACCGTAGAACATTATCGCATGTCGCACGTGTCCGTCATTGCGAGGTACGAAGCAATCCAATTCGTGAAATTCGTGAAATTCGTGGAGAAATTTAGTTTGAACATTGCTTCGTTGATTTGGGGGACGGCGACACAACAGTTGTTAGATTGCTTCGTTGATCAAACCAACATATATGTTAATCCTGCTAATTCTGCTAATTCTGTGAAACTTGCGGCGAAACACTTTTGTTGCATATATCAAAATTTATTCTTACCTTTGCACTTTAATTTCAAACATTATTAGTATGGATACATCTACATTGAAACAGAAGTTTTTCTTCGCAGCTATTGCAGCTGCTATGATTGTTGCAGGCTTTTCCTGCTCTGATGAAGACGAGTACGGATATGAAAATGATCCGCTTACTCCTAAAATTCTTACGCAATACGTTGATCCGCTTATCGGTACCGGCGACCACGGACACGTATTCCTCGGCGCAAATGTTCCCTTCGGGTTTGTACAGCTGGGGCCGGTCAATCTCAGCCAGGGATGGGACTGGTGTTCGGGTTACCATGCCTCGGATTCAACTATTATGGGCTTCGCGCACACGCACTTGAGCGGCACCGGCATCGGCGATCTGGGCGACATTCTATTTATGCCCGTCGATGGAGAGGTCAGATTAGACCGGGGTACGCCGGAGAGACAGCGGGCGGGCTTCTTTTCGCTCTTTACTCACAGTTCCGAACAGGCGCGACCGGGTTACTACAACGTCTGGCTCGACCGCTACGGCATAAACGTCGAACTGACTGCTACCAAACACGTCGGATTTCACAGGTATTACTATCTGAAGAACGCCGACGCGCGTATTCTTATCGACCTTGAACACGGTACCGGATGGGATGCGGTGGTCGAGACAAGGATACAGCAGGAAAACGAGTATGAAATTTCGGGTTACAGGCAGTCCAAGGGCTGGGCTAAGGATCAGCGCGTTTACTTTAACGCCAGATTCTCTCTGCCCATAGTCAAGTCGGCGCACGAAACCACGATGGAAAAGCGACGCATGAGGCTGGCCGGCGACACGATAGAGACCGACAGCTTGAAGTTTGAATACCTGAAAGTATTCTTCAATGTCAAGGAGTCGCAGGAGCTTCTGGTGAAGGTAGCGCTCTCGTCCGTAAGCATCGACAACGCCAAAGCTAACATGGAAGCCGAACTTCCGGGCTGGAACTTCGGCAAAACCGCAAAAGCTGCCACCAAAGCATGGGAAAGGGAGCTTAACAAGATAGATTTTATGGGGTATGACGGCGCAACCGTGAGAAAATTTTACACCGCGCTGTATCATACGATGATTGCGCCGTCCGAGTTTTGCGACGCGAACGGCGATTACTTCGGCACCGACAAGGAAATTCATCGCAAAGTCAAGTTCCGGAACTATACCACCTTCTCGCTCTGGGACACGTACAGGGCTGCACATCCGTTGATGACGATTATTCATCCCGAAAAGATGCCCGACATCATCAATACCATGCTGGCTATCTACAAAGAGCAGGGTAAACTGCCGGTCTGGCATCTGATGGGCAACGAAACCGACTGCATGGTCGGAAACCCCGGCGTGTGCGTCGTAGCGGACGCCATACTGAAGGGCGTTAAGGGTTTTGACAGGGAGCTGGCCTATGAAGCGATGCGCACCTCGGTGATGCTCGACGATCGGGGGCAGGATTTTATGCGGCAGTACGGCTATATTCCTTATGACAAGGCTAATGAAGCGGTCGCCAAGACGATGGAATACGCGATTGCCTACTGGTCGGTTGCGCAGGTAGCCAAAGTTTTGGGCAAGGAGGATGATTACAAGTATTTTCAAGGTCTGAGCGAAGGTTACAAGCACTTCTTCGACCCTCAAACAGGCTTCATGCGCGGAAAAGATTCCGAAGGCAACTTCCGACCCGACTTCGATCCGTTTCACTCGGTGCATGGACAGTCGGATTATACCGAAGGAACGGCGTGGCAATACATCTGGCTTGCTCCGCACGACGTCGAAGGACTTGCGGGACTGTTCCCCACACGCGCATCCTTTGTCTCGAAGCTCGACTCGCTGTTTGTTGTAAGCGGTGAAATGGGTGAAAACGCTTCGCCCGACATCAGCGGACTCATCGGTCAGTATGCGCACGGCAACGAGCCGAGCCATCACATCCTTTATCTGTACAGCTGCATCGGCGAGCCGGCAAAGACAGCGGAGAAAGTAAGGTATGTACTTGAAAATCTGTACACGGACAAGCCTGCAGGACTGTGTGGCAACGAAGACGTAGGTCAGATGTCGGCCTGGTTTGTACTTTCGGCGTTAGGATTTTATCAGGTAGAACCGGCGGGCGGACGCTATTACATCGGCAGTCCTGCGACGAAGGACGCAACCATCCGCGTGGGCAAAAACAAGACCTTCAAAATCAAAGCGCCCAACAACAGCCCGACAAACATCTACGTAAAATCAATCAAACTCAACGGCGAAATCTATAACAAAACCTAC
>JAITNE010000205.1 GCA_031290635.1 Tannerella sp.
TCTTCAAGTAGCAGTCGCTCGGTATCGGCTCCAAGCACATCATCATCGACGCGCTCATCAGCGCCATCTTCATCGAGTAGCAGTTCATCCGCCTCAAGCAGCCGTTCAAGTAGTGGGAGCAGCGGCAGTAGCGGAAGCAGTAGTAGCAGTTCGAGTGGAGGCAGTCGCTCCGGCGGTCGCGGAAGGTAATGACAATTTAAAATTACAAACATGAAAAGAATAGTATATATTGCAGGCATTCTGATGCTTGCGTGCAGTACAGGTGTGTTCGCACAGGGTAATGAGATAGATGCTTATACCCTGAGTAACACTGAGTTAAGCGGTACAGCCCGCTCAATGGCAATGGGAGGAGCTTTCGGCGCTTTGGGAGGCGACATCTCGGTATTGTCAACTAATCCGGCCGGATTGGGGATATACCGCAGTTCAGAGATTTCAGGTACATTAGACCTCTCGACGGTTTCGACCTCTACGAATTGGAGCGGGAGGAAAAACGACCTTAACCGTAGCGGCTTTACACTCGACAATTTCGGCTTTCAACTGTATTTCCCTACAAGTGCGGAAAGTGGCATATTGAACTGGAACCTCGGTTTCTCGTTCAATCGCCTGAAAAACTTTAACCGCAAATATCGCATGGAAAGCAGTGGACAGAAATTTTCGCTGGCCGACTACGCCGCCTCAAAGGCGTCCTATATCAACGAACAAGACTTGCAGTACGTCAAAGACGAATATGACCCTTATTACAACGCTAACCTCTCCGGACAATGGCTTTCCGTATTAGGTTATGAAGCAGGAATGTTCGGCAACATCACAGGGAACGACAAGAACGTCTATCACAGCGCTTTTGGAAGGTGGAACGGCAACAATTGGGATATATCCGGCCCCAACTCTACCATGCTATCTGTAACCGAAAGCGGCTCAATCGATGAGTACAACATCGGTCTGGGTACTAATATATTGAACAAGGTCTTTCTCGGCGCCTCACTTTCGTTCACCGAAATCAACTATCGCATGACGTCGAAATACGATGAACAGTTCAATAACACCCCTAAAAACGACGATCTCTACTTGGATAACTGGCTCAACACCGAAGGTGGCGCCGTATCGGTCAATGTCGGCGCTATCGTCAACCTTGAACTGCTGCGTCTGGGAGTTGCCTACAACTCGCCTCGCTACTACAATATGACCGATTACTACAACGCGGAAGCCGGAAGCTATATCAACGGTTATTCCGAACCCTCGGCCAAGTCGAACACTCCGAACGATTCCTATTCCGAATATTCGTTCAGATCGCCGGGTAAATGGACGTTCAGCGCCGCGTTGCTCTTCGGACAGTATGCCCTGTTAAGTGCAGACTACGAGTTGACAAACTATAACAAGATGCGTTTCTCGGACAGAGACGGCGATGATTATGGGTACACTATGAACAAGGACATACAAGCAGACTTATCGTCGAGCAATACCTTGCGATTGGGCGCTGAAGTGAAAGTAACGCCACGGCTTGCTATCCGCGCAGGCTATGCGACACAGGCATCGCCCATGAAAGACGACTTAGTCAAAAACAACGTCGAAGTCTCACCTTCAGGCACTATCACTCACTTCACTACCTCGTCAAACGCAGTGAACTACTACACCGCAGGTCTCGGATACCGCTTTACGCCTAACATCTTCATGGACTTCGCCTACATCCTCCGCAAGTATAGCGGCAAGGCGTATGCCTACTCAAGCACCTACTACAAAGATTATGATTTTGACGTCATTTCTACGCCGGCATCCCTCACATCCAGCTCAACAAGGCTGGTTCTGACTGTGGGCTATAAGTTTTAAATTTTTACTTTTGTACTCGAAAGGCGGGGGTTTTGTACAAGATTCCCGCCTTTTCACAAAAAAACCCATAAAAATTTGCGCTCGGTATAATAATAATCGTATCTTTGCAGCCTCAAACTTTTTAAAATTAATGTCAAACTAAAAATTATCTGCCTATAGCATACACATTACTTCGAACCAATAAAATTAAAAGTAATGAACAATTTCAAGACTATGACCGACGAACAGTTGGTCGAAATGTATGCGTATGGGAGTAATCCCGCATTCGATGAGTTATTGAACAGGCATAAGAGCGCTTTACACTCTTATATCTTGCACATGGTCTGTAATAGAGACCTTACGGAGGATATCTTTCAAGAGACATTCCTGAAGGCTATCACGACCATAAAGCAGGGTCGCTATACGAGTCAGGACAAGTTTAAGGCCTGGGTAATGCGTATAGCGCACAACCTTATCATTGATTCATTCCGTCAGGAACGTAACGAGAACACCATCTCGAACGACGAGGTAGAGGTTGACCTGTTGAACGATATGCGCCTTTGCGACAGCACTATCGAGGACGATATGGTGCAGGAGCAAGTCTATGCGGACATCCGGAAGCTGGTACGCCATCTGCCCGACAATCAACGCGAAGTTCTCGAAATGCGCTACTATCAAGACCTGAGCTTCAAAGAGATAGCCGACATGACCGGTGTGAGCATCAATACAGCGCTTGGCCGTATGCGCTACGCCATTCTTAACATGCGTCGCATGGCCGAAGAACATCATATCGAACTCGCTTTTTGATTTTTTTTCGTTTCGGATACAATAATATGACTTCATGGGCGTTTATAAGGTATAAACAATTAATTCCTTTGCCTATGACGCATTATACACCTGTTATTAACGTATCTGAAACAGCTCAAATGAAAAGAGAAGCTGCTGGTCCTCGTCCTGAAACGCTTGATATTATTCGCGTTTTCGCACGAATCTACAGTCCGACGCCAAACGCCCGGACTCAACAGTATAGAAATTTCTATCTGAACTAAACGTAAGCATGGAAAGTAACTACTACTTTCCATGCTTTTTTGCGATTTGTAAGAAAAAAACAGTACCTTTGGGGTCGATTTTGAAAGAAAATGACTATGTACGACAGGTTTACTTACGTGAATCCAATAGAGATAATAGAGAAATATTATGATGCAGGGTCGGATGCTTACAAGATTCTGGTCAATCATAGCCGAAGCGTAGCCAACAAAGCAATGGCTATCGCAAGGTCGCATCCGGAGATGGCATTAGACCTGCAGTTTATCGAACAAGCGGCTATGCTGCACGATATAGGTATGATCCACTGTGATGCGCCCGAAATAGGCTGTCACGGTTATCATGCGTATATCCGTCATGGGTATCTGGGCGCTGATATGCTTCGGGCAGAAGGGCTGGAGCCTCATGCACTCGTCTGCGAAAGGCATACCGGAACAGGTATCTCGGCAGCTATGATTGAGGAGCAAGGCTTGCCGCTTCCGCAAAGGAATTTCATGCCGGTAACGCTTGAAGAACAATTGATATGCTTTGCCGACAAGTTTTTCAGCAAGACTAAACTCGACAAGGAGAAAAGCGTCGAAAAAACGCTTGCCTCGTTGAGTAAATACGGCGAAGAGACGGTCGAGAGATTTCGGTATTGGTGCAAATATTTTAGTCAATGATTTATTTTAGTCAATGATTTTGAAAAAGATATTATTGTTTACGCTATTGATGGTCGGTGCAGGATGCAAGGTGATACAAGCGCCCGAAAGGCATGACGATACGGAGCCGAAGCAGGTTGCTTCGGAAGCGGTGGTGTATTCTTTGGCGGACACTGTGCAAGCGGCTGAAACGGCAATATCCGAAATAGTCAATGATAACATCACTAATCTCTCTGCTGACAGTCTCACGGTTGGCAGTATCGCTGTTGATAGTCTCTCGGTTGACAGTCTCGCACAAAACATTCCGCAAGACAGTATGTTGCTTTACAACGACAGCCTCATCCAAATCCAAAAAAATATTGCAACGACATTAACCGATTCATTATCAACCGATTCTATCCCTCGCAAGAAAGGCGGATTAGAAGCAACAGTCGATTATCAGGCTAATGATTCGATAATATGGGTAGCAGGCAATCAGGCTTTCCTCTACGGCGAGAGCGACGTCAAGTACGAGACTATAGAACTCAAGGCCGAAATGATACGCATGCAAATGGACAGCAGCCTGCTCTATGCCACGCACGGCGTAGATTCGCTGGACGAACAGTTCGGATTCCCCGTCTTCTCGGACGGCAGTCAGGAACTTGAGGCTCGCGAGATGTACTACAATTTCAAGACCGAGAAAGCGACGGCTCGAAGCGTCGTTACGCAGCAAGGCGAAGGCTATGTAACCTCCGAGATAGCCAAAAAAGTAGGCAAAG
This sequence comes from Tannerella sp., assembly GCA_031290635.1. GTDB lineage: Bacteria > Bacteroidota > Bacteroidia > Bacteroidales > Tannerellaceae > Tannerella. The sequence continues at coordinate 4,247 of JAITNE010000205.1, forward strand.
ATGTAATGAACATGCAGGATGGCAAATATACGACCTGCGATGACCATGAACACCCACATTTCTACATTAATATGACGAAAGCGAAGGTGCGTCCGGGCAAGGATATTGTGGCAGGTCCGTTATATATGGTCATTGAGGATGTGCCGCTCCCACTCGCGTTGCCGTTTGCCTTCTTTCCGTTTACCGACACCTATTCGTCGGGTATCCTGATGCCTACTTACGGCGATGAGATGTCGCGAGGCTTCTTTCTACGCAACGGCGGCTACTATTTTGCGCTAAGCGACTACTTCGATTTTGCGCTCACCAGCGAACTCTATACCAAAGGCTCTTGGGGTCTGTCGGGACAGTCGCACTATAAGAAACGCTACAAATATTCTGGCAACTTCGATATGTCGTATCTCACGACGGTTCTGGGTGATAAGGGGCTGCCGGACTATAGCAAGTCGAAGGATTTTAAGGTACGATGGTCTCACACTCAAGACCCTAAAGCCAATCCCTATCGCACTTTCTCAGCCAGCGTCGATTATTCGTCAAGCAGTTACGACCGCAAGCAACTCAATTCGCTCTATACATCCGCCGCCACGCAGAACAACAAAGGTTCGAGCGTCAATATCACACAGCGCTTCCCTAACAAACCGCTAAGCATCTCGGCTACGATGAATATCAATCAGCGATCGCAGGATTCGACCGTATCCGTTACCCTGCCCGACCTAAACATCACCCTCAGCCGCATCTATCCGCTGAAACGCAAAAACGCCATCGGCAAAGAACTATGGTACGAAAAAATCTCGATGAGCTATACCGGATATCTGCGTAACAATATCTCGACAAAAGAAGATAAACTGTTCAATTCGAGCCTTGTACGCGACTGGAAAAACGGCATGCAACACACTATTCCCATCAGCGCCACTTATTCCGTGTTAAACTATATAAACCTTTCGCCTTCAATAAATTACACCGAAAGATGGTACACTAACAAGATAGAACAAGACTATAATCCGGTGCGTCGAAGCATGGCTCCTTCGGATACTACTTACGGCTTCTATCGAATATATAATTACAGCGCATCTGTCTCAGCATCAACTACTTTATATGGCGAATTTATTCCCATCAAACCTCTGCGCAAGTTTGTTACCAAAATTCGCCATCGCATGGACCCGTCCGTTTCGTTCAGCGCGACGCCCGACTTCGGCGACCCTAAATACGGTTATTATCACTATTATACATACGTCAACGGCAGTTCGGCCTATCCGGGCAATCCTGCCGATACGCTATCAGGCTACTACTCGCCGTTCAGCGGTCAACTCTTTGGAGTACCCGGTAGAGGCAAAAGCGGAAACGTCTCATTTTCATTGGATAACAACATCGAAGCCAAAATACCCGACGCCGACGAGCCTTCGGGCGAACGCAAGGTTAGTATTCTCGACAAACTGTCGGGAAGCATCAGCTATAACCTTGCCGCAGATTCGTTCCAGTGGAGCGACCTCAGTTCGAGTATCCGCATGAAATTTTCAAAGTCATATACCCTGAATCTCAACGCAATGTTCGACACCTATACCTACAGCTACAACGAGACAAGCAAACAGATAAGCCGCGTCAATAAACCCCGTTGGACAGTGGGCAAAGGGCTTGGACGACTGAAATCAACCGGTACAAGTTTCTCATATACTCTTAATAATCAGACATTAAAAAACTTGTTTGGAGGAGGAGACGAGAAGTCTAAAAAGAAGAAAAAAGGGAGCTTGGCGGAAGATGAAGATGATTTGGATCTGAACGAGGACATCGACCCTAATGACCCTGATAATTTAGAGAACCAGGAGAGGCAAGATGCAGAAAGAGGAAAAAGCGGAAGTGCGCTCAACAGCAAGAAGAAAAAAGTAGCAGGCGAATATGACGAATACGGATATTACAACAACGATGTGCAATGGAGCGTGTCGTTCAGTTACAGCATGTCGCTGGGCTACGGAACTTTCAATCCCTCAATATTGGAATACGATTACAAGCTGATTAACTCACTGAGTTTCAACGGCAGCCTGCAACCAACCAAAAACTGGCGTATCAATTTCAACGCCACTTATGACTTCGACAACAAAAAAATCTCATACATGACCTGCAATATCTCGCGTGCAATGCACTGTTTCCAGATGTCGGCAAGCATCATCCCAATCGGCCCGCTCAAATCATATTCGTTCTCGATTTCGGCCAATTCATCGATGCTCAAAGACCTTAAATACGACCAAAGCAGCACGCCTTATAACGGTCAATCATGGTATTGATAATCAACAAAATACAATCTATATGAAACAAGGACTAATCAAAACGGGACTAATGTCATTCGGGATGTCGGGAAGAGTTTTTCACGCTCCTTTTATCTCGGTGCATCCGCAGTTTGAATTGACGGCAATCTCCGAACGCAGTAAAAATCTCTCGGCGACACTCTATCCCGATGCGCGTATAGTGCGCAGTATAAGTGAGTTGCTGGCGCAGGACGATATAGAACTCGTGGTTGTCAATACTCCCGATCCGACGCATTATGAATATGCAAAGATGGCTCTTGAAGCAGGTAAACATGTAATCGTAGAAAAGCCTTTCACGCTAACGACAGCCGAAGGACGCGAACTGATAGAATCGGCACGCTCGCGCGGATTGATGCTTTGCGTCTATCAAAATCGCCGCTGGGATGCTGATTTTCTCACTGTACGCGAAATTCTTGAAGATGGTCTGCTCGGACGGCTCGTTGAGTACGAAGCGGTTTATGCACGCTACCGTCGAGAGATTGTGCCGGATACGTGGAAAGAGCAGGAAGGCGGACTGACTTACAATCTTGGCTCACATATTATCGACCAGTGCGTCAGCCTCTTCGGCTGTCCCGAAGCTGTCTTTGCCGACATTGCGACTATGCGCGACGGCGGTCGGGTGGACGACTATTTCATACTGCATCTGCTGCGCTGTTCGCTGGCTCCCGACCTTCGTATAACACTGAAAGCCGGTTACTTGATGCGCCGACAAGAGCCGCGTTTTGTGCTTCACGGCACGAATGGCTCGTATGTAAAATACGGAGTTGACCCACAGGAAGATATGCTGAAAGCAGGCGCCATACCTCTTGGAGAGAATTGGGGTCTTGAGGCTAAAAGCGAATGGGGAACGCTCGTCAACGATACCTTCAATGGCCGCTATCCAAGCGTACAAGGACACTACGCATGGTTCTACGAAGCCGTCTATAAGTGTTTACGTAAGGACACTCCCCACCCTACCGACGCCTCTAATGTCCTGCCCGTCATCAGCATCATCGAGGCCGCCAAACTAAGCAGCGAAACAGGACAAGTTATTCACCTCAATCCCCACAAATAATGAAAGAAATATGTTGCGTAGGGCATATAACCCTCGATAAGGTAACGACGCCAAAGAATACGGTTTTTATGCCGGGCGGTACGGCCTTTTACTTTTCACATGCCGTAAGGCATTTCGACGACCTCGACTACTTGCTCGTAACGGCTGTCGGCGCTCCCGAACGCATTGTTACCGAAGCCCTCGAAGCGCAGGGATTGGATGTGATTGTAATCGAAAGCCCTGCATCCGTCTTTTTCGAGAATATCTACGGCGCCGACAGTAACGAGCGCAAGCAGCGCGTGTGGGCTAAAGCCGCCTCTTTCAGAGCGGAAGATATGCTCTCCGTAGAATCTAAAATTTTTCATCTCGGCGCATTGCTGGCTGACGATTTTTCGCTTGACGTAGTCAGAAATCTTGCCGGTAAAGGACTTGTCTCTGTTGATTCACAAGGCTATCTGCGTGAAGTGCGCGATACTCGCGTCCATGCTATCGATTGGCAAGACAAACTCGAAGCCCTGCGCTACGTTCATTTCCTGAAAGCTAACGAATACGAGATGGAAGTGCTGACCGGCTATAAGGATGCGCGACAAGCCGCTCTGCGACTGCATGAATGGGGTGTGCATGAGGTCATTCTGACTTTCGGCAGCGAAGGCTCGCTGATATATGACGGCTCGCAGTTTTATGACATTCCCGCTTATCCGCCGAGCGAAACAATCGATGCTACCGGCTGTGGCGACACCTATATGGCAGGCTATCTATACCGTCGTGTTAAGGGCGCATCAATAGTTGAGGCTGCTCATTTCGCCGCCGCACTCTCGACCCTCAAAATACAGCGCTCCGGTCCGGTTGATGCAAGCGTCGCCGACGTACTTGAAATTATCCGACACTAATCGCAATACACCTTCGAAGCAGGATCTCGGCGCAAGCGGTCGAGCAGGGCTATTTGTTCGGGCAAGATACGGTCTGACGACAGTGGCGGCAGATTATCGAGCGCAAAAAAACCTCTGTCGAGAATATCGAAAGTGAGCGCGTCGTTACCGCCCGTTATCTCGCAAAGAAAACACATCTTGTAGATATAGAAAGGGCTGGCGGGATGATTGTAACAACGCTTGTCAAGCACGGCAAGCAACCTTACCACCCGAACATCAAAGCCCGTTTCTTCCTTAGCTTCTTTGACTGCAATCTCGGTTGGCGTGAAACCTACATCCGACCATCCTCCGGGCAATGACCATCGACCGTCGGCTTTCTCTCTGACAAGCAATATTTCGTCCTTACTATTGAAAATAACCGCACGGATGTCAACTTTCGGAGTAACATACTCTCTTACAGGATTATATTGCGCTTTTATTTCATCCTCTTTCAAGCCGGAGACAATAGACGTTATGCGTTCGCTGAGTTCTATCAGTTCCTTACTGCGTTCGATTTCGTAATCGTTGTGTGAATACACAAGTGCGGTCTCACACATAGCGCGAATACGCTGCGCAATGGTTATCAGTTCGTTACTTTTATTTTGCATTCTTATTTACGAGATATATGTTTCCAACAGTTTACAGTGTGGCGCAGGTGAGAGGACGACGCCTGTTGTAGCTGCGGGGACAAGTATGGTTTGACCCTGACAGACGTTGACCTCACAGTCGGCATCGTCGCGTAGAACGGCGTCGCCTGACATGCAGATATAAATCACAAACGAATCCAAAGACGAAAAGTCGCGCCGAACAGCTTGATGCAAGTCTAATAAATTGGTGGTAAAATATTTGCAGGCTACTAATTCTACCGGCGTATCGGCGTGCGGTGAATACTGTGTCCGGTAATCCGGATAGAGTGTATAGTCGATAGCGTCTTTGGCCATCTTGGTATGCAGTTCGCGACCGTGTCCCTGAGCGTCTTTGCGATTATAATCGTATATTCGGTATGTGATGTTGCTTGTCTGTTGAATCTCAGCAATAAAACAGCCCGAACCGATAGCGTGTACGCGACCGGCGGGGAGAAAAAAGACGTCGCCTGCATGAACTTTGTATCGCTGCAAAACGTCCGTGATTGTATTGTCGGCTACGCGCCGCACGTATTCGCTTGCATCAATCTGCTGCGAGAAACCGCTATACAAAACTGCATCCTGCGAAGCTTTAATGACATACCACATCTCGGTCTTGCCGAATGAATCGTGGCGTTGCCGAGCAAGCTCATCGTTCGGATGCACTTGGATCGAAAGATTATCTCGCGCATCAATAAATTTTATCAGCAGCGGAAAGGTCGAGCCAAACTGACGCATTACCTTTGCACCGAGCAACTGAGCGCCATATTCGCAGATCAAGTAGTCGATACTTTCACCTTTCAATATGCCGTCAGCTACGACAGAAATGTTATTATCGACATGCGACAATTCCCAACTCTCACCGATTTTGCGCTCGTCGGCAGTGTATCCTTTATAAGGGAGTATATCACCCCCGCCCCAAATTATTTCCTTAAAAATGGGGGCAAATGTAAGTGGATAAAGCATGATTGTTTTGGGTTTAATTATTAATAAATAAAGGAACATTGATGTTCATCGTTTTTTTGATTCAATTGCAGTACGAGCGCCGAACGTGCGGGGATGTAGAGCTTGAGCCAGCCTTTTTGTTCGCTCGCATAGAGCATGTCGGGCTGAGTGAAATGCTCTACCGCATCGTCGTTGAAACCATTGCCGCCAAAGCGCTTGTCATCCGTATTCAACACTACTTTATATTTGCCGAGCGGAACTAAAAATCCGTAGTCGGTAAACGAGCGTGTAGGATTGAAGTTGAACACGAAAAGAAGATTTTCACGCATGTAGGCAAGTATCTGGTCGCCGTCGTTGTCCCACACTTTTTGCAGTAGCGTCGCTTGAAAATTCTTGATACTTAGGATAAGTCGGATCATCTCGTTGTCAAACCTTTCGAGCGCGTAATACTTGAGATCCCGATTGTCGGCGAGATGCCATTGTCGGCGCGCGTACTTGTACGACCATCCATTGCCTTCGCGCGGAAAATCTATCCACTCGGGATGCCCGAACTCATTACCCATGAAGTTGAGATATCCGCCGTTGATAGTTGTTGACGTAATGAGGCGAATCATTTTGTGAAGCGCCATACCGCGCTCGACCGTTGCATTGCGGTCGTCGGCCTGCATGTGCCAGTACATTTCGGCGTCAATAAGCCAGAATATTATGGTTTTATCGCCGACCAGAGCCTGGTCATGGCTTTCGGCATAACTGACTGTTTTCTCGTCGCTGCGCCGGTTGGTTTCCTCTCTCCAGATCGACGAAGGCAGCCAGTCTTCATCCTTCTTTTCTTTCATTGTCTTTATCCAGAAATCGGGGATGTTCATTGCCATGCGATAGTCGAATCCGTAGCCGCCGTCTTCGATTTTGGCGGCAAGTCCGGGCATGCCGCTTACTTCTTCGGCGATAGTTATGGCATGAGGATTTACTTCGTGTATCAACTTGTTTGCAAGCGTGATGTAGGCTATAGCATCGCCGTCCTGACAACCGTTGTAGTAGTTATCATAGTTACTGAAACTTTCACCCAAACCATGACTGTAATACAGCATCGAAGTAACGCCGTCGAAGCGAAAACCGTCGAAGTGAAACTCTTCGAGCCAGTATTTGCAGTTCGACAACAGGAAGTGTACCACTTCGTTTTTGCCGTAATCGAAGCAGAGCGAGTCCCATGCAGGATGTTCACGTCTGTCGGCCGCAGAGTGGAAGTATTGATAGTTTGTTCCATCGAATCGCCCTAAACCTTCCAGCTCGTTTTTGACGGCGTGACTATGCACTATGTCCATTATCACGGCAATGCCGAGCGAGTGGGCGTCGTCAATGAGATGCTTGAGTTCATCCGGTGTACCGAATCGCGACGAGGGCGCAAAGAAGCTGCTCACATGGTAACCGAATGAACCATAATACGGATGTTCCTGGATTGCCATAATCTGGATTGCGTTGTACCCGTCGTTCGCAATTCGCGGCAAGATATTTGCGCGAAACTCTTCGTAAGTTCCGATTTTTTCATCCTGCGAAGCCATACCTATATGACATTCATAAATCAGTAGCGGAGATGTAGTCGGGATGAAGGTTTCATTCTCAAACTTGTATGATTTTACAGGATTCCACACTTGTGCCGAAAAGATTTTGGTATGCGCATCTTGCACGACACGCCGCGACCATGCTGGGATTCTCTCGCCCGCACCGCCTTGCCATTCAACGAGAAGCTTGTACATGTCTTCGTGGTTGACTGCATCATGCGGCAAATGCAATTCCCAATTGCCGTTACCGATTGGTTGCAACCTGTACGCCTCGTTTTTAGTCCAGTGATTGAATGTTCCTGTGAGATAAATAGCAGTAGCATTAGGCGCCCACTCATGTACGACCCATCCGTTTTGCGTCAGGTGCAAACCGAAGTAAAGATATCCCGAAGCGAAATCCGACAATGATTGCATGCCGTGTTGAGTGAGGGTATTTTCTCTTTCCACGACATAACTGAAACGTCCTTCTATAGCATCTTTGTAGGGTTCTAACCAGGGATCGCTTCTAAATAACCCAAGAGTTTCTGCGCTCATATTGTTTTCTGTTTTATATTAGTAATACGTTCGTATTCAGACATCAAAAATAGTTGGTTAATTTGATATAACAATCATTTTATAGTCTATTTCTTTGCAAAAATACAAAAAAGTTTTCAACATGTATCTGTTTGTCCGATTTTTTCCTTACCTTTGCAATCAGAATACAGCGAGATAACTAACTAAAGGATAGTATAATAATGAAGATAAGATATAAAAAATTGATGTTCTATATGTTGATGATTCTGTTCTTCGGTTCTTTCATGTTCTTCCTAGTGCAGAAAGGATCGTTGCAACATACATCATATCAGCCGTTAACGTCGCTCACCGAAACTAACGGGATAAGTCAGAGCTTTCAGATATTCGGTTCAATTACGATGGAGCATATCCGCTCTACGATAGGCATTCTTTTGTTGCAGATCATAGTGATACTCGCAATTTGTCGCTGCATCGGCGTAATTTTCAAGAAGATAGGACAACCGACTGTTATCGGCGAAATAATGGCGGGCATAATCCTGGGTCCATCGGTCTTGGGATACTTTTTCCCGTCGGCGTACGACTTCATGTTCCCCGTCGAGTCGCTGTCCACGATAGGAATCATCAGTCAGTTCGGACTTATTCTTTTCATGTACACCGTAGGTATGGACTTGGACTTCGGTGTTGTACGCAAGCGATTGGAGGATACAATTATCATAAGTCATACTAGTACGATTGCGCCGTTCGTGCTCGGCATGTTGGTTGCATATTTTATTTACGACGGCTATGCCTACGAGAACACGCCTTTCGTTACTTTCGCATTATTCATCGGCATATCGCTGAGTGTTACCGCCTTTCCCGTGCTCGCGAGGATCATTCAGGAGCGCGGACTGACCCGTACTCATCTCGGATCGATATCCCTGGCCAGCGCTGCTAACGGCGACATCACATCCTGGTGTATTCTGGCTGCCGTCGTCGCTTTCGCACACGCGGGAAGCATTGTCAGCACAGTTTACACAGTACTTTTTTCAATCATATATATATGTATAATGTGGTTTGTGGTACGTCCGATTTTGCGCATCATAGGAGATTTGTATCACAACAAGGAAGTGGTTGACAAACCGCTTGTGGCGCTGATGTTTTTCCTGCTTATAGTTTCGTCCTATCTTACGGAAATCCTCGGACTGCATGCTTTGTTCGGCGCTTTTATAGCAGGAATCATCATGCCCGACAACCTGAAATTTCGCAACATCATGAACGAGAAGGTTGAGGACGTGTCGCTCGCGCTTTTTCTGCCGCTCTTCTTTGTTTACACGGGTCTGCGCACGGAAATAGGTCTAATACAAGGTTGGAGCATGTGGCTGTTGTGCGGAGTTTTCGTAGCTGTGGCTGTGATCGGCAAGTTCGGAGGAACTTTGATAGCCGCACGCATCTCGCGCGAGTCCTGGAAAGACAGCTTGAACATGGGTGCGCTGATGAACACGCGCGGGCTGATGGAATTGGTAGTACTTACGATAGGTTTGGAGATGCGGATTATTCCGGCGACACTGTATGTGATGCTGGTCTTGATGACGCTTGTAACGACGTTCATGACTACGCCTTTGATGGCGCTTATAAACGTGTGTTTCAGGGCGTCCGAACATGTTAAGCGGCAAGTTATTGAGCGATTGAAGACGGATACGTTCAAGGTACTGCTTTCGTTCGGTCGCGCGAGCAGCGGACAGGTCATGCTTGACCTTGCGCATCAAATGTTTTCTCACAGCGACAAGCGGCTCGAGCTTACCGCGCTGCATCTTACCGTAGGTTCGGACGTAAACCCGCTTCATACTCAGGACTTTGAGAGCGTCAGCTTTAAACCCATCCTCTTTGAAGCCGACAAGCTCAACATGCTGATTCAAACCAAGTACGATGTCTGCAGCAATGCCGAGCATCACATCTGTTCGATAGTCAATAACGAGGGCTACAACTTCCTGCTCGTCGGTTCGGGGGTTGCCATGAGCGACATTGCTACGGACGTCAACGCGATGAATACCTGGCAGAGGATAGTGCATGTGTTGAGCGGCAAAAACACGCAAAAGTTTATATTCTACCCCGGTTCGCTGCTGAAGGACAAGACCAAAGAGTTCGTGAGCCGCAGCGCCTGTTCGATGGGAGTGTTTGTAAATCGCGGGTTTATACGTGCCGAGAGGATATTAATGGTATGCAATTCGGCGTCCGACCTTGTTTTGCTTTCGTACGTGAGTAACTTGCAGAGGGCGACGCATGGTTTTGTACAGATACTCGACCGCGTCAGTCCGACGGCCGATGATAGCGAGACGGTCGCCGCCGCTATTGCAAACTACATCAAGAACGCCGTCGAAACTGCTCTTCCGTTTGAAAAAAATCTCACCCCCAACCTGCTGAAGAATGCCGATCTGATGATTGTAAGTTATGATACATGGTTGATCCTTACTAAGGAATGCAACGACAGCCTCCAGGATATGCCGTCAACACTAATCATCAATCATATTGAGCAGTGAATAGTGAATGTTTCTCCACGAATTTCACGAATTACACGAAGTAACAGCAATGTTCCTCCACAAATTTCACTAATTACACGAAGCAACAGCAATGTTCCTCCACGAATTTCACTAATTATAATAGCACGCAGATGACG
>JAITNE010000094.1 GCA_031290635.1 Tannerella sp.
ACCAATAAAGGCCGTATCGACGCTGTCTGGAAATTGAAGGACGCCATCATTATTATTGAGGTCAAATACAGCGCCCGCAAGTCCGTCGTTACCTTATTAGATGAAGCCATGACGCAAATCGACGATAGAGGTTACTATGAGCGTTACCTTGCCGACGGTCTGCGAATCATCCTCCTCGCAGTCGCTTTCGCCGGCAAAAAGACAGGAGTAAGGATAGGGGAGGTGTGATTTCGGAAGAAAGTATTATTCGAATCGTATTGATTTGGCGGGTTCGATTTTCGAGATAAGGTAGGACGGCGCTATCATCATCAGCATTGATACAGCCAGAGTGCCGATGTTGATGAGCAGGAACGAAAAGAGGTTGAGATCAACGGGCACCGAATCGAGATAATAGGTCGCAGGGTCGAGCTTGAACCAGTGGAAATGCGACTGCAGGAGGCAGAGGGCTAAGCCTGTAATGTTGCCCCAAAACATCCCTTTGATGATAAGAAAAAACGATACGTAGAGGAAGATTTTGCGGATGCTGTAGTTGCTTTCGCCAAGCGCTTTAAGCACGCCTATCATATTAGTGCGTTCGAGGATGATTATCAGCAGACCCGAAATCATCGTGAAGCCCGAAACTATAATCATCAAAACCAATAGCAATACGACGTTAGAATCCAATACTCCCAGCCAGTTAAATATCATCTGATTGAGTTCCTTGATTGAACGTATATAATAAGTATTGCCCAGACGGTCTTTGCGGTCAATAAACGAGAAATAGAGTTCGTCGCTCATCCTGTCGAGCTGCTCGTAATCGTCGATGAAGATATTGACGCCGCCGACCATATCGCTCTCCCATCCGTTGAGGCGACGTATGTGTTTTATGTCGCAGATAACAAACAGGCGGTCGTAATCAGCGAATCCGGTATCGTAAATACCTGAAATATCGAACTTCCGGGCGCGTACTTCGCGGTTGTTGATGAAATATGCGAGGAATGAATCGCCGCAGGATAAATGCAACAGGCGCGCAGTCGTACGCGAGACTAAGGCTTGATTGCTCATCTTTGAGGAATCAATCTTTATCATCCGGCCTTCTACGAGATGTGATTTGAAGAACGCTGTATCGAAATCGGCGTCCATACCTTTGAGCACTATGCCCTGAAAATCAGTTTCGGTCTTGAGCATTCCCGGTTTAGTAGCGAAGACTTCGATATGTCGCACGCCCTTGAAGCTGCCGATAGCGTGGCGCAGCGAATCGCTCACCGCTATGGGCATAGCTTCAAAAGAAATGTTATTGTCGAAATTAGTAAGTTGAATATGCGAGCCGAAGCCAATCACTTTGTTGCGCACCTCTTTCTTGAAGCCTACGACGATAGCGACGGCCATAATCATCACCGCCAGACCTACGGCTACGCCTGCCATCGCGATGCGGATTACAGGTGGTGTAACACGTTTATCAGTCCCCTTTTCTTTGGAGAAATGTATTCGTTTGGCGATGAAAAATTCAAAGTTCATACTTGCTCAGTTATCGGTACGTCCGGGATAAACTTCGAGCGCATGGCGAAGGATTTCGAGCGCTCGTCCGAGATCTTCCTTATTGAGGACGTAAGCGAGGCGCACCTCGTTTCGACCGTATCCGGGAGTAGTGTAGAAACCCGAAGCCGGCGCCATCATGATAGTGCCGCCTTCGTAGGAAAAATCGCGCAGACACCAGGCGCAAAACTTGTCGGAATCATCTACCGGCAGCTTGGCGACCGTATAGAAAGCGCCCATGGGAATAGGCGAATAACATCCGGAGATACGGTTGAGGCCATCAACGAGATAATTGCGTCGTTGCAGGTATTCATTATAAACCGACAGCATATAATCCTGGTCGGTATCTATTGACGCTTCGGCGATGATTTGGCCAATCAGCGGCGGGCTGAGACGAGCCTGACACCATTTCATCACGTTTTCGCGCACCTGTTTGTTCTTTGAAATCAAAGCCCCGACGCGGATACCGCATTCACTGTAACGCTTGGATACCGAATCGACTAATACTATGTTTTGCTCTATTCCTTCGAGATGAAAAGCCGAGATATATGGAGCGCCGGTGTAGCAAAATTCGCGATATACTTCATCGGAAAAGAGGAAGAGATCGTACTTCCTGACTAAATCGCGCAGTTGATTCATCTCATTTTGAGTGTAGAGGTAGCCGGTCGGATTATTGGGATTGCATATCATCACAGCCTTTGTTCGCGGCGTTATCAGCGCTTCGAAGCGGTCGAACGACGGCATGGCGAAACCTTCGTCGATAGAAGACGGGACGGTCTTTATAACCGCGCCGCAGGAGATAGCGAAGGCCATATAGTTGGCGTAGGCAGGCTCGGGGATGATTATCTCGTCGCCCGGATTCAGGCAGGCCATAAACGAGAAGTTGACTGCTTCAGAGCCGCCCGAAGTGATGATGACGTCATCGACGTCAACCATTATATTGAAGCGGCGATAGTAGCTCACAAGTTTCTCGCGGAAACTGCGCAGTCCTTCACTCGGCCCGTATTCAAGCACCTTGCGGTCAATCTTCCTCATTGCTTCGAGCGCCACTTCGGGCGTCGGCAGGTCGGGCTGACCGATATTGAGATGATAAACCTTTATCCCGTTGGCCTTGGCGCTGTTAGCCAGCGGCACTAACTTTCGTATGGGCGATTCAGGCATACTGACGCCCCTTAATGATATTGTCGGCATATTTATTATTATGATTTAGGGGTGCAAAAGTAGCATTTTATTACTTAATGAGCAAGAAATCACCCAAAAAAAAAATAGTTATCATGGAAAAACATTATCTTTGTGGCCTCACAAGCATAAAAAAATCGAATGAAGAAAAAAGACAGCAGTAGTATAACGGCCTCCGGACATCTGAGAGCCAATATTTTGAGGATGCAAGCTTCTCAGGATTCCGTATATCCGGAGATAACAGGTATCGGCGCGTTTCCGGTCTCCGGAAATCAACCGGTAACAGGTATCGGCGCGTTTCCGGTCTCCGGAAATCAACCGGTAACAAGTATCGGCGCGTTTCCGGTCTCCGGAAATCAACCGGTAACTGTTGCAAAAAGCTCAACCATCAATTTTCATTCATCAACTCTTCACATCAACACAGAATTATCATTCAAATACAACAATATAACCGATTAAATATCAAACAAAATGAAAATACTTCACATTAATGCCGCTCGATTAAAGAAAATGCGCAATGCATCTCACTATAACTATATGGAAGTTTTCGGAGATTTCTTTGTAATCTTCAAAGATGTAGCCCTGTTAGTACCCGACGAACTTGCGGAGTTCAACAGACTGCTCGCAATCGAAAGAGCAGTCCACAACTTCGACCGCAAAAGTCCGTTTACAGTCAGGATTCATGAAAATGATGAAAATACTGTGCGCGACATGCATGGTCTGACCCACTCAATCAAAGCGGCGCTATACAGTCATGATCCGCAAGTAGTAAAGTCGGCGCGCATACTCGACGAACGACTACAACAGCTCGGTATCATCTATAACATGCATTTCGACGAGCAAACCGCAACCATAACCAAACTGACAGACGACTTTACCGGTCGCCTGGCGGCAGATGCAACCAAAGTCGGCGTCAACTTGTGGGTAACATACATTATGGAAGACAATGAGGCCATCAAAAGTCTGATGTCAAAACGCGCCGCCGAAATCAGCAATCGCCCGTCAGGAGACATGAGATTCGGAATACGTCCTGAAATCGAAGCCGTTTATAAAAGAATAACCGGCATAATCAACGCCAACATAGTTTCCAACGGAGAAGCGCTGTGCGGAGATTTTGTCCGTCAGCTCAACGTCAAAATAGCCTACGTCAACGAGCATGACGTCCACCACCACAACCTCAAAAACATCGCAGACGCAATCGCAGCCCCCATCCCCGTACAGACATGCACCGGCAAGGTAATCATCCCCATCCCCGAACTGCACTATGCAGAAGAAGGCCGTCCGACGGTAGAACTAATCTTCACTGTTGACTTCACGGTAACCTACAAAGACAACCTCAACGCAGGCGACGCCGAGATAATCGTTCATGGCAAAGGCAACTTCAAAGGACAAAAAATCATAACCTTCAACATCGCATTCCGTGATTCGGACGCTACCCCGCGTCCGATAGAGCAGCGCCGTTAAGAATATGCTATCGGCAGAAGTTCTTTGGCGGAGGGCGAGATAAGGGTTTGATTGCGGCCGCACATCAGGATGCGGATGTTTTGACCGTAGCGACGCTCTGTTTCGAGCATTACCTGACGACATGCGCCACAGGGCGAGATTGTTTCGCAGACCTCGCCGGCGCATATTGCCGCAAGCGCAAGAGCTACAGGCGGAGTGTCGGGATACGATGCTCCTGCTGCAAACAAGGCGACCCTCTCGGCGCACAAGCCCGACGGACAGGCTACATTCTCCTGATTACAACCTTCCACTATCGTACCGTCCTGCAAACGAACAGCAGCTCCTACCCTGAACTTCGAGTAAGGCGCATAAGCTCGTCCGGCAGCACGCAAAGCCGTCGAACGCAAAAGACGGTCGTCAGCGTCCAGCTCCGCCGTCGATACAGCTTTCAAAAATATTTCAATTCGTACTTCATCCATCTTTAATAATATCTAATGATTGAATCGCAAAAGTAATCATTTTTAATCGGGCAGGGCAGGGCAGGGGCTGACAGTTCAACCAAATTTGAAAATAATTTGAGAAATATTTGGCATGTGTACAAAAAAACGCTTATCTTTGCGGCCGCAATCGTTGCAAAGTTGCCTGGCTGCATGGCTGTAAAGTTGCAACGTTTGCGAAAACAAGTAAACAACAAAACCAATGATCATTATAGCGTATAAACAATACCAAACAGCTATTAAGCAATATGCGATGCTCTCTATGGGCCTCATGTCGGCATCCGTTTTATCGCCCTTGCTGCTCGCAGGGTCTTATCGGGGTGTAACTTTCATCGTCCTATGCGTATTCTTCGGTCTCCATATCGGATGGATACCGGTTGTTCATTATCTTACGGCGGATGCTGTCCGGAAGACCTTCGTTTGGTATGTCCGCTTTACGTCGCTGCTACTCTTGCCGATTGCTTTTATGATAGCTCGGAGCAACGATCCGAGTTCATGCCTTTACTTTATGGTTATACCCTTGTCATGTTATGTGATGTTGCCGGCTCGCAAGGTTATCGGATGGGCGGTATATGCCTTTGTACTTATGCTGGCGGCATACCTCCCTCACTTTATATTTGGAGATCCGATCTTTGAATATCTTAGTTTCGACAACCATACGGCATACCACAATCACTTGCCTGCACAGCCCGACAATCTGCAACCGGAAGCAATACTTTACTGCAAGCAATGGTATTTAACGCTGAACAAGCTGTTAAACCTGCTTTTTGTCTTTCTGCATATATGCCTTACGCTTTATTATATACACAGGCTGCATGAGATAAGCGACATGGATAAAAGTCAGGCGGCAGCGCCAGTGCCGTCAGCAGAGAGCGACGTCAAATACAACGCATTGTACCGGCGCATTGTGGACATTATGGCGAATGGCGAACCCTTCTGCGACCCCACCTTCTCTGTCGCGCATCTGGTTACTGCTACCGGAAGCAATACCAATTATATCACAAACGCTATCCAAAGACAAAAAGGCATGAACGTTACAACCTTTATCAATTCCTACAGAATAGAATTTGCCAAAAGAGCGCTTCAACAAGCAGGCGCGAAATATACCATCAAACATATCAGTCAGTCCGCCGGCTTCAGCCACCAGGCTACCTTCAACAGGGTTTTCAAAATCATCGCAGGCCTTACTCCGACGGAATATATTAATGAATTGAGAATTGAGAATTGAGAATTGAGAATGTTATCTGCGTAAATACATCAAATCTGCGTCATCTGCGTCCCCCGGCATCGCAATTACGGGCGCTATTCGGAACGACGGCATATAAACTTTCAGTTATTTTCGGAAAATGACTGAATAAAATTTGCGCGGTCAAAATGGCTTACAGCATAGTAAGGAAGGCCAAACATGGTTATTTTCCGAAAATGTTTACATGTTTGCTTGATTGGTCAAACAAAAAGCCTTTTTTTGAACCTGTTTGTGCTGTATCTTTGCGCCCCAAAAAATTGCACGCCGGCAACCTTTTGGTCAGCGACACGCGGGAGACGGACGCGAACAAGACCGGACGGGCTGCTCGCGGAGATTGCGGGGGGAAGATATGATATTATTTGGAAATTTGA
>JAITNE010000131.1 GCA_031290635.1 Tannerella sp.
AACATGCGCTATGAGTGCTTCACTCCTCCGCCAGCTGCCAAACCGGTTGAAACGTTTGTCGATGGCAACTGCGGAATTTCGGACAACAAAACCGAACGTCGCTACACCCGCACAGGCTATTATATGCGTAAATTCAATAACTATAAGTCGAATGTAAACGTTGACGCAGACGGATTAATGAAAATATACCGTCTGGGCGAACTATATTTGAATTTTGCGGAAGCGGCTTACAACTCTACAAGCCCTGATCAGGCTGTTCCGTCGAAAGTCGGCGGTTCGTCCATATCGGCGCGTCAAGCCGTAAATGCAGTTCGTGCACGCGCCAAGATGCCCGAAATACCTTCCGGACTGTCAAAATCCGACTTTGAAGTGCGTTACAGAAACGAACGGCAGGTAGAATTAGCTTTTGAGGAACACCGTTTCTTCGATGTTCGCCGATGGAAAATCCTGAACCAAACAGATGGATTTGTTACAGGCATGAAAATTACTAAAGAAGGTGATGATTTTGTCTATACCCGCATCAAACTGCAAAATCGCGGTACTAATGCCGACAAATACCTGCTGTATCCCATAGATCAGAATGAAGTTGCCAAGATGGATGCATTTACCGGTCAAAGCTGGCAAAATCCCGGATGGTAACAAAAAAAATAGAAATTAGAGAAATCAAAATTCAAACATTTATGAAAGCAAACATTTTAATTTACATATCGGTATTGGCTTTGTGCGCGGGATTTTATTCCTGTGATGATAGAGGAATACCCAAAGATTTGGAGTTCGATCAATTCAAGTATATCTGGCTGACGTCTGCTCGCGAAGGTGAAATATCGCTTACGCTGTCGGAAGAACAGGATACGACTATCACTGTCGGAGCTATCCGCTACGGAGGCATGTCCACTCCCGTGTCGGGAGATATTTCGGCTGAAATCGGCATGGACGCCGCGCTCGTTGCAACTTATAATACGGCAAACAACACGAATTATGCCGCAATTCCGGCTGGATGCTATTCTTTGAATAAGACAAGCCTGTCGATTGCTTCCGGTTCATTCGCTTCGGAGCCTTTCTCTCTGACCATCAAAAATACCGGTAACCTCGAATCGGATAAATCTTATCTTATTCCGGTAACGGTCAGGACTGTATCGGCGCCCGAAGGGTTAACGCTGAGTGAGGAGTATAAAACTGCTTATGTGGTGATACATTCCAACATCGTTCATTATGATCAAACGCTCGATAAGAACAGATGGGAGATAATAGAAGCTTCATCCGTGTGGGCTGCCGGTTATGAAACTGCCAGACTGCTTGACGGCGACCGCTCGACTTATTGGCACAGCGCTCTGACCGGCATGCCTCAATGGTTTATCCTTGATATGAAAGGGCCTAAACTTATTACTGGGTTCTATTTCGTTCATCGTCAAGAAACAGACCAGACTTCTACCCCTAAGACAGTCAAGTTTGAGGTAAGTTTTGACAAGATAAACTGGACTACAGCGTATGAAAGCAGTGATCTCAATCAGTCGAAAATGCGTATCGAAATTCCTTTGAACAGACAGGTAGGAGCGCGTTATATCAGGTTTACTTGCAGTGAAACGGTAAGCAAAGGCAACTATACGTATGTGGCTGAGATAGGCGCTTATTCCGCAACCGAAGTTGAGAAGCCGCTTATTCTATCCGGCGCTCCGGCCTCGAATACGACCGTGCTTACACCTGAAGTTCAGAATCTTTCTTTCACATGGTCGGTTGACAAAGCCGTTGCCGGAGGATACAAATTGCTGTTCAGCAAGAATCAGACAATGACGTCGCCAACGGAATTTGCTACTTCATCGACCTCGTATTCCATGACAAAAGCGCAACTCGAATCGCTTATGGGCGGTGATGAACCTGCAATTATCTACTGGCAGGTAGTCGCTGCCGGCGGCGAATCGCTGGCTGTTCCTTCCGCTATCCGCAGCCTTAGATTGACCAGCGCAGTACTTACCGGAATACCCATGTCGTTCGACGTCAACACCAAAAATTCGGTTAGCGTTACTGAGAACGGTAGCGATATAACGATTACTACGACAGGCGGCGACCCATGGATTCATACTTCAAAGCTGGGACAAACCTTTGAAGCCGGTAAAAAATATTTCGTCGCCTTCGACTACAAGAGTAACCAGACTATCACCAATGCCGAATTTTTCTTCTGCGTTGACGGCGGTCCTGTAGGCGGGAAGTCTTCGGGCGAAAATATCACTCTTCCGGAAGCAACAACCTGGTCGCGCTTTGAATACGAATTGACGAACGCGGCCAACAATTTCGGGTTCGGCTCTAATGCCAATCACTTCCTGAGGTACGACCTTACAAGTGGCGCAGGATACGAAATCACTATCCGCAACTTCTTTATAACATCAAAATAAAGTCATGAAGAAAATCGCTTTCCTGTTGTTGCTTGTTATGGCATGCTCTTCCAAAGAGAAAACTCTCCCTGTGGTAGTTGAAACTAAAAAGCCTTTCTTAGAGAATGAGCGCATCAAACTGGGGATAGACCTCAATCTCGGAGGGGCTGTAACGTTCTTGTCGGATAAGGAAAACGGCGGGAATAACATGATTAACAGTAGCGATTGGGGGCGACAGATACAAATGTCGTACTACAGCGGCCCGTGGCCTTATATCGGTCCTAACGGCGAAACTCCTGCCGAAAGCTGGGCGGGTCTCGGCTGGAATCCCATACAGTCGGGTGACGCGGGCGGTAATCGTTCCAAGGTGCTTACCTTTGAGAAGCGCGGCGAGAATGCCATGATTGTGCGAAGCATCCCGATGCAATGGCCGCATACCTCGGGCGTAGCCGGAGACTGTGAGTTTGAATGTCTGTACACTTTGGTTGACAACG
>JAITNE010000065.1 GCA_031290635.1 Tannerella sp.
TCGCTATATGAGCTGACCGAAAGCATCGTCCGTCTGTATGAGAACGATTTTCCGGAGAACGAACTCGTTTTTATTCAGGCATTTATTGATATTGTGGCCGAACAAGGGAGCAAAGACTTTACCGATATTGCTCATTTCCTCGATTGGTGGACAGAGGAAGGCGCACGTAAAGAGAGAATTAAAACCCCTGATACTCAGAACGCTATCCGTATTATGTCTATACATAAATCTAAAGGTCTCGGTTTCAAGGCCGTGATTATTCCGTTTGCAGAATGGAAGTTGGAACCCCGCGATGAGACGCTCTGGTGCAAACCTTCGCGTCCTCCATTCAGCCGCATGTACATCACGCCCGTCAGATATGACAAAGACCTCCGAAACACTATTTTTGCAGCTGATTATTTTCATGAGAAACTGCTTTCTTATATTGATAATCTGAATGTTATGTACGTAGCGTTCACCCGCGCAAAAGAAGAGTTGATAGTCATGTCGCCGCAACCAAAGACGGATAACATAGCGGTAGCGGGGCTGCTTTGGAAGGGTTGCTTCCATAATGGCGAAGTTGACCCCGAAAGCGGCGTTTATTCCGATCCCGAAAACGGCGTTTATGAGACAGGTGCAGATTGGAATCCACGGTCAGCCGATAGTTCAAGCGCTCAAATATCTGGCAGTGAGCTTTATACAGAGATTCATACGGAAAGATATTATTCCATATCGCCGGAAGGACGCCTTCAATTACGCCTTCATTTAGACGAAAATTCTCATAATTTGCAAATTTAAAGTCGATTTTCTTGGTTATTAATTAAAAAAGCACTACTTTTGTCGCATTAATGAGAGACATGCGTAAAGTAAAAAGAATCAAAGTACACAAGGTACACAGAGAAGGGACCGGCTTGTTGCTGTCGTTGTTTACGGTATTGTTTATCGTAAACATGTCCTTGTATTATACCATAGACAACATGTTTGTTTTCTATGGAGTATTGACTGTTTCCGCCGTTCTGTTCCTTATAGTATTGAACTTTTTCCGCAGCCCGTACCGCCGCTTTCCGTTTGATTCCGAAGGCTTGGTTATCGCGCCTGCCGACGGTACTATTGTGGCTATAGAAGAGGTGATGGAAAACGAATATTTTCATGAGAAACGCATCCAAGTATCGATTTTCATGTCTGTATTCAATGTTCATGCAAACTGGTTTCCGGTGAACGGCTCAGTCAAGTACGTTGCACATCAGGATGGTCGCTTTAAGGCGGCTTATCTTCCTAAAAGCAGCACCGACAACGAGCGTTCGACGATTGTCATGACGACCGATTATGGCGTTGACATTCTTGCCCGCCAGATTGCAGGGGCGATGGCTCGGCGAATAGTTACTTACGCCAGGGCTGGCGAGCGCTGTTTGGTGGATGAGCAGATGGGCTTCATTAAGTTCGGTTCAAGGGTTGATACATTTTTGCCCCTTGATTCGGATATTTTAGTTGAGCTTGACCAGAAAGTAACAGGTAATCAGACGCCGATAGCCCGTCTCGGCAAAATAACTTATACTCCAAAAGCAGAATGAAGTCGATACTCAAAAGCATTCCTAACACGCTGACATGCTGCAATCTTGCTTGCGGCTTTTACGCTTCCGTAGAAGGAATATCCGGCAACTATCAACTTGCTATGTATGCTGTCTTTGCGGCTGCGGTCTTCGATTTTTTAGATGGTCTGGCTGCACGCCTGCTGAAAGCATTCTCGCCTATCGGCAAAGACCTCGATTCGCTGGCCGACTTAGTCAGTTTCGGAGTAGCTCCCGGCTTGGCTCTATTCAGTTGCCTTGACGCTCAGTTGCATAGCCTTGAGTGGTATGCTTTTCCGGCAGCCAAACTATTCCTCCTCGCCGCGTTTGCCATACCGGTATTCTCGGCGTTGAGATTAGCCAAGTTCAACATCGACACGCGGCAGAAGACCTCTTTCATAGGATTGCCCGTACCGGCGCACGCTCTGTTGTGGTCTTCGCTCGTAGTAGCCATATCAACCTCATGCGGTTTGGGATGCGAGTTGCTCCTTGTCTCTCTCTCGGTGTTCGCTGTTGCGACCTCCCTGCTCCTCGTGTCCGAGATACCGATGTTTTCGCTTAAAATGTCGTCACTCGCATGGAAAGACGCCAAAATCGTCTATATTCAGATAGCTGTTTCAGCTGTTCTTGTAGCATTTATGGGAGTATTGGGCATATCCGTCGCCGTGATTTTTTATATCCTCTTATCATTGGCGACAAAAAAAAAGACGTAAAATGCAGTTTCTAAAAAAAAATACGTATCTTTGCGGCTTGAAATTTGTAAAATTGATTATAATTAACAACATAAATATATAGAAATCAATGCAAAACAAAGGATTTGTAAGAGTATTTGCTATTCTGTTAGCGTTAGTTTGTGTCTTCTATCTATCGTTCTCTTTTGTAACGAACAGGTACAACAACGCAGCCGAAGAGTATGCTAACGGTGATGCGGCTAAAGAGGTTTATTATCTCGATTCGCTTGCTAATAAGAAAGTATGGCTGGGCTATACATTAAAACAATGTAGAGAAAACGAGATTACCTTAGGCCTTGACCTCAAGGGCGGTATGAACGTTACCCTTGAATTGAACGTAGCGGACGTTATACGGTCGCTGTCGAACAACAACAAGGATGAGAATTTCAACAAAGCCCTCGACGCAGCCTACGCAAGGCAGTCAACAAGCCAAAGCGGGTATATCAACCTGTTTGTTGAAGAATACAAGAAGCTTGACCCGGGAGCGCGCTTGTCGCCTCTTTTCGCCAACTTCGAAATGAAGGACAAGATTACAGCACAAAGTACAGACGCTGAGGTAATAACCATTCTGCGCCGCGAATTGCAGAGCGCGATTGACAATTCGTTTAATGTACTGCGCACGCGTATAGACCGTTTCGGTGTAGTATCGCCTAATATACAGAGGCTTGAGACCGACGGACGTATTCTCGTCGAGTTGCCGGGCGTTAAAGAGCCTGAGCGTGTGCGTAAACTGTTGCAGGGAAGCGCTAACCTCGAGTTTTGGGAGACCTACGACTATACGCAATTGTATCAGCAGTTAGTCGAAGCCGACGGCGTTCTGGCAAGGATGCTCGAAAGCGAGACGGTTACAACAACAGAGAGCGTTACCGACGAAACAGCTATCGACGAAACAGCAAGTCTTGCCGACAATACGCCTACAGAGCCTGCCGCTACGGATGACGCCTTAGAGGTGGATTCATTATTAGACCAGATAGATACAGATAAAGAGGATATTACGCAGACAGAAGCCGAATTTGCTAAAGAGCATCCGCTGTTTGCCGTACTTAATCCTAATACTTATAACGGTCAGATAGCTCCCGGCCCTGTAGTAGGAGTAGCGAGCAAGCTGAATATGGCTAAAGTTGACAGTCTGCTCAACCTTCGTCAAGTCAAGGAAGTACTGCCTAACAACGTGAAGTTTCGCTGGGCTGTAAAGGCATTAGACGAGAACGAGCAATACTATCAGTTGTATGCTATGAAGATAACCAAGCGCGACGGTTCGCCTGCGCTTAGCGGAGACGTCGTTACCGACGCTAAAGCCGACTTCGACCAAGGCAAGATGGTAGCTCGCGCCGAGCAGGTAGTCAGCATGACTATGAACGCCGAAGGCGCTAAGGAATGGGCGCGACTGACAAAAGACAATATCGGTAACTGTGTAGCTATAGTCCTCGACGAACTCGTTTATTCGGCTCCCCGCGTCAATGCGGAAATAACCGGTGGACGCTCGCAGATAACGGGCGATTTCTCAGTCGAAGAGGCTAAGGACTTGGCTAATGTGCTTAACTCAGGTAAGATGGCTGCAACGGTCAATATTGCACAGGAAGATATTGTAGGCCCCTCGTTAGGTCAGGAAGCCATAAATGCCGGTCTTATCTCATTCATCATAGCGCTGGCAGTGCTGATGACATACATGTGCCTGATTTACGGATTTGTTCCCGGAATGATTGCTAACGGCGCTCTGATACTGAATATATTCTTTACCTTCGGTATTCTTGCTTCGTTCAAGGCCGTGCTTACGCTACCCGGTATTGCCGGTATGGTGCTTACGCTCGGTATGGCGGTTGACGCTAACGTACTTATATATGAACGTACTAAAGAAGAGTTGCGGGCAGGTAAACAGATAGCTCGCGCCATAGCCGACGGTTACAGCAATGCGTTCTCGGCTATCTTCGACGGTAACCTCACGACAATGATTACCGGCATCGTGCTTTTCATCTTTGGAACCGGCCCTATTAAAGGCTTCGCATGGACACTGCTGATAGGTATTGCCTGTTCGTTCCTTACAGCCGTCTTCCTCACCCGTATCGTTTATGAATGGTTGATTGCTAAGGATAATATCAAGAACCTCACCTTCCAAACACGTATCTCGAAGAATTTCCTCTCAAGTCCGAAGTTCGACTTTCTCGGACGTCGCAAGGTAGGCTTCCTGGTACCTGCTGCTATCATCGTCTTAGGCTCTATCTCGCTGTTCACCTTAGGATTGAACACAGGTATCGACTTCACCGGCGGTCGCAACTATGTAGTGCGCTTCGACCGTGAAGTGAGCACCGACGATGTCCGTACTTCACTCGACGCCCAACTGGACGGCTCGGTCAGCGTTATCACTATAGGCACATCCAATCAGGTGCGCGTCTCGACTAACTACAAGATAGCCGACAACAGTATCAGCGTGGATGAAGAAATAGAGAACAAGCTATTTGAAGGAGTAAAAGAGTTCTTGCCCGAAGGCACAACCTTTAGCCAATTTATCGGCAGCAACATTCAGAGTTCGCAAAAAGTAGGGCCGAGCATGGCAGACGATATTAAGAACGCCGCAATTATGGCAGTTATCTTCGCTATGTTTTTTATGGCGCTCTATATACTGATGCGCTTCCGCGATATAGGTTTCTCTGTCGGCGTCTTCGTCTCGGTGCTCGTTACTACACTGTGTATTGTCGCCTCCTATACTCTTCTCTGGAAGATATTGCCGTTCTCGATGGAAGTTGACCAGACGTTTATAGCAGCTATCCTGACGATTATCGGTTACTCAATTAACGATACTGTCGTTGTGTTCGACCGTATCCGCGAGACTATCCACGATTATCCTAAACGCGAACGTTATAAGGTTATCAACGATGCTCTGAACTCAACCCTTGCCCGTACTTTCAACACATCTATTTCAACTCTTATTGTTGTGTTGTGTATCTTCGCGCTTGGTGGCGCCACAATCCGCAGTTTCACTTTCGCAATCATGCTCGGCGTGATTATCGGAACGTACTCAACGCTCTTTGTAGCCACCCCAATAGCTTATGAAATACAAAGAAGGCGAATAGCGAAGAAAGCGCTTGAGAAGTAGGGCTGGGCTTGCCCCTGCCATTGCCTGCTGCCAATTGAGAATTATACAATAATCGTTTTTTAGAAATTTATTAATGGATTAAATCATGTATATATTTTACAACAAATTATGAAATTTATACAGAACAAGTTGGTCGTATTTTTCATCATTGTAACGGCTTTCAGTAGTTGTGAAAATGTTGGAAAAAATAAGGAAGTAACTACTACTAAACCTCCTGCATCGTTTTCTTTTGTAGCGAACCAGTGTGGCGGCAATGTGTGGTACAAACCGGATGGAACTATCGTAAACGGACATATTGATGAAAGTTTCGGCAATCGCGATTTATGGCCCGAATTAATAGAGAATCTGAAACGGACAGGCGGTTCATTTTCGCTATATGCGGCTGAAATAGGTTATATGTCTTCCGAAAACGGTTTTCTTTCGATCGTAAAATCAGAAGGAATACCGGTATCCGTAGAAATGCCTGGATTTACTGCGTGTATTCCCGGCGCTTTGCTGGGCGAATCCGAACTGAACGGAAAGACGGTTGACGGGAAAAACCTGTTTTCTACCAGATACGGAATTACCCATTCTGATAACAGAATTGACCCCGATGAAAAAGGCTGGTTCGTGACTAAAGACGGGCAGCCTTTCATTCCCGATGAAATTCTTTTTGACGAGCGAATCCCTAACCTGCTCCCCCAATTCGACGCCGATATTCTTGCCAACACGAAA
>JAITNE010000163.1 GCA_031290635.1 Tannerella sp.
GCGGTGGCCGAGAACGGTGAGATTGTGGCTTATGCCATCTCCGAGCACATCGAGTTTGCGGGCGTACACAGCGGCGATGCGACAATACAGTTTCCGGCGCAGAAGCTCTATATCGAGACCCTCCGCCGCATCAAACGCATCAGTCGCAAGATAGCTAAAGAGCTGAATATCTCAGGCCCTTTCAACATTCAATATCTGGCTAAGGGCAACGACATCAAGGTTATTGAGTGCAATCTGAGGGCGTCGCGCAGCTTCCCGTTTGTAAGCAAGGTGTTGAAGATTAACTTTATTCAGATAGCTACGAGGGTGATGCTTGGGTTGCCGGTTGAGCGACTGAGCGGCAGTGAGTTCGACCTCGATTATGTAGGTATCAAGGCGTCGCAGTTCTCGTTCAACCGTCTGCAAAAGGCTGATCCCGTGCTTGGGGTCGATATGGCTTCGACCGGCGAGGTAGGCTGTCTGGGTGATGATACTTCCGAAGCCATGCTCAAGAGTATGCTTTCGGTGGGCTATCGTGTGCCCGAGAAGGCTGTGCTGCTCTCAACGGGCACTGCCAAGCAGAAGGTTGTTATGCTCGACGCGTCGCGGATGTTGCAGGCGAAGGGCTACAAACTGTATGCTACCGGCGGCACTTACACGTTCCTGAAGGATAACGGCATCGAGTGTTCGCGGGTCTATTGGCCGAGCGAGTCGGAAGAACAGCCGCAAGCGCTCGACCTGCTGCACAGTCATGAGATTGATATGGTGGTAAACATACCCCGCGACCTCACTGTAAGCGAGCTTGACAACGGTTACAAGATACGCCGCGCCGCTATCGACCTTAATGTGCCGCTGATAACGAATGCACGTCTGGCCGACGCTTTTATTACGGCCTTCTGCACGCTTAATCCCGAAGATATCCAAATCAAAAGCTGGGACGAATACTAAGAAATTAGAAATTAGAAATTGAGATGGACATATCGACATTAATAGGCAGTTTGTTTGTGGTGCTCTACAGCATCACTATCATCGGTCTGGTGTCGCTGGTGGTGCTCGAGAACCGTAATCCGCTGAAGACTATTCCATGGGTGCTGGTCTTGATATTTGTGCCCGGCATAGGCTTGGCGGTATATTACTTCTTCGGACAGGACAACCGCCGTCTTCACATCATCTCACGCCGCATCTACAAGCGTTTCCGCCGTCAGGTGAAGCTCGACATTCAACCCGGCAGCCTCCAGGAAGTGCCGCCCGACTATCTGCCGCTTGCCAACCTGCTCAAGCACAGCAGTTACTCGGCTATCTTCGGCGGTTGTGAGATATCCTTCTTCACTAACGGCAGCGACAAGTTCGACCGTCTGATTGAGGATATACGCGCTGCACGGCATCATATCCACCTTCAATACTACATCTTCAACGACGACGAGACCGGTCATAAGGTTCGCCGCGAGCTTATCAGTAAAGCTCGTGAGGGAGTGCTGATTCGCGTCCTTTACGATGATGTAGGCTGCTGGGACACTAAACATCGGTTCTTTGAGGAAATGAAGTCTGCCGGCATTGAGGTGTACCCTTATTTGAAGGTAGTCTTTCCGATACTGACCGGCAAGGTCAACTACCGCAATCACCGCAAGGTAGTAGTGATAGACGGCCGGGTAGGTTATATGGGCGGCATGAATATCGCCGATCGCTATGTTCTGGGCAACAAGCTCGGCGTCTGGCGCGACACCCACTTCCGCATCACCGGCGCAGGAGTTTATGGCCTGCAAGCCTCATTCCTGCTCGATTGGTACTCTATGAGCCGCAACATCGTCAAAGGAAGAGAGTTCTTTCCGGCAACCCCGGCAAGTCCTTCATCTCCTCCTTTAAGCCCTTTAAGTCTTACTCCTTCTTCAACTTCCTCCGACCTCAAGATGCAAATAGTTACCAGCGGCCCTACTAACATGTGGCCTACGCTGATGCAGGGCTATATCTACTGCATCACTAATGCCAAGCGATACATCTACATTCAGACCCCTTACTTCCTTCCTACGGAAGCTCTGAATCAGGCTTTGACGATGGCGGCGCTTGGAGGCATAGACGTCAGGCTGATGATTCCGCGGCGTTCCGACACACTTTCGGCGCAATTAGCAACTCTCTCGTATGTCGAGAAGATGTTACAGTCTGGGGTGAAGGTCTTTTTGTACGACAAGGGATTCCTGCATTCCAAGTTATTGTTGATAGATGATATGCTGACATGTTTCGGCTCATCAAACTTCGACTTCCGCAGCTTTGAACACAACTTCGAGCTAAACGCATTCGTCTATCAAACCGACTTTGCACTACGCATGAAGCAGATGTTTACAGACGACATGGCCGACTGCCGGGAAGTATCCTATCCCGAATGGCGTCGTCGTCCGTTACCCGTCCGCCTCGCCGAATCATTTATGAGACTGTTCGCACCGCTGCTTTGAGTGAATAGTGAATAGTGAATAGTGAATAGTCGCCCACGCGTGTATATGTATAAAGCTGGAGCTTGATACCTCCCAGCCTCCCACGTTTTCACTCCCATAAACCTATGTCTGTCGCTCCCGTAAGGGCACCCCTTGCGGACGACAATCATCGCATGTCGCACAAGGGCTCACCAGCAAAACCCTGTGTTTGATAATCGAAAAAAAGTGTATCTTTGCATAAAAAAACAAGATGAATAAAGATACTTTTCATAAGTTGCATGAACAGTTTATTGCATCGGGAATTTTTGATGCCATAAATTTTGAGCAGATGAATGAGATATTAATATCTCACCACTCGACTTCCATCGAAGGCTCCTCGCTGACCGAAGATGAAACTCGAATGTTGCTCTCGGAGGGTTTGACTGCTAAAGGTAAGCCTCTGCTAGACCATACGATGGTTCAAGACCATCACAGGGCTTTGCTTTTTATTCTTGAAAGGGCAAAGGGCAAAGAACAGCTGTCCGTAGAATTGCTGCAACGCGTCAGCGCAATGGTTTTGAAAACAACAGGTTCGGTAATCAATTCGCTTGCCGGAACATATAATTCAGCCGAAGGAGATTTTAGGAAATCTGCAGTTTATGTCGGTAAACGCTATTTTATGGATTTCAGGAAAGTACCTGATGCAGTAAAGTCGTTATGCGATGACATAAATGCGCAAAATGACGCCGTCAAAACAGTGGATGAGATTTACAATTTGGCTTTTGATGCACATTTTTCATTCGTCGGTATTCATCCGTTTGCTGACGGTAATGGGAGGGTTGCACGCTTGATAATGAATTACATACTTGCATTTCACAATCAACCGCCGGCATTGGTTTTTACGGAAGATAAACAACAATATTTCGATGCTCTTGAAAAGTCGAGGGAAACAGATAATATTCAGGAAATAAGAGATTTTTTATACTCTCAGCAGGAAAAATATTTCATGCAAGAACTTGATAAGTTTCGTCAAGAGCCTAAAATACGATTATGCGGTTGTTGTTTCT
>JAITNE010000194.1 GCA_031290635.1 Tannerella sp.
CGATTGTTCAATCGATAGGAGATCTTTTTAAAATCGATCAGTAATCGATTTTAAATCGATAGGAGATCGATTCACTTAGCCTTTTCATACCTCAAAGTAGCAGCATCTCTTTCGGGCAAAAACTTGGTCAGCAGTAAAACCGATAGATAGGGCAAAGAGCGCTCAAAAACAACGTTTATAACGTTGCCATAAAAAGAGACAAGTCCGCGAAATTGAGAAACTCCTTGACTACGCCATCTACTTTTACCTCTCTTGCTTTACCTCTGTTCTCAGAAACGATTTGGAGCATAATTCGGATATTTTCGTTCTCGTTTATGCAGACAACGGTCTTATGAGCTTTTTTCAACTCTTTGACTACTTCGCAAAACTCATCGGCAAACGACCGCGACATGAAAGACACATTACTGAAGTCAATCGTAAGCGCTCTTTCTTTACAATCAGCAGATACGGCATACAATTTTTGGGCTTCTGTTCGCGAACGAAGCGACTCGTTGATTAGTTCGGATATTCTTATCGTCTTTGTTTCCATATTGTTTATTTGATATATTGTGAATAATTAAAATCTTTCTTCTCATCATAAGGGATTCGGAGTGCGACAATCGTACCATCCCAACGGATGGTTTTGGGTAATTTCACAAAAGATTGCCCTTCTTTATTCATAAAGTGAAAGGCAGCTCCTGAAAACAAAAAAAACATCCCGTTCAATCCCTCTACCAACATCCTTTTGCTTGTCGTGATACCGTAACCTCTATTTTCGGCATCCGGACGGTTTTTAGTTGACTTGCCGGTACAGGCATTTTTCAATGCGTCAAGGTCATCTATTATATCATGACAGTTATTCTTGACATAACTACCCAACAAGGTTATCCCATTATCGGCAATACAAATATCTATATAATGCTTGTCAGGATAGTATTGTGCAAAAATATAACCCCGGTCGCTGCAGGAATGTTCCGTGATGTTATCAATCGTTTCTGCTAATATATAGCTTAAAGCCGTCCTAATCTGACCTCTTATATTCAATTGCTTGACAAGTATGGTTTCGACAATGTCCAATATTGCATTTCTTATGTCGTTTTTGTTTCGTGTCGCCGGAAAATCAATCATCGGAATAAATGTTTGAGCAGCAAAAATATCCATTTGTTTTTTTAACTCGTCCTCGCTAAACGCATCTGCTCTCAGACCTTTATCAAATCTGATTATCTTGAAATAGTCGTTAATACTTTCGGACAAGTCAACACAAGTAATGCTTTTTCCGCATTTATGTCTATACAACATCAATGGGAGCAAAAAGACAGGTGGTAGAAGTGTCGTTTTATCAAAGTCCCAAACAACCTCTTCATCTTCCGTCTTTTCCATTTCAGAAATCACCCAAAACAGATAATTAAAGGCATTTCCTAAATTACTATCGTCTATCCTATGAGGCATGGATATTGTCATACTTTTCGCGTTTTAATTATTATTTTACGCCGCAAAGATACTGCTTTTTTACGAATAACCACACATTCCTTACCGTTGCCACCTCCGTAAGCCATCGAATAGACTTGCATGTCTTAGTAAAATTATTTATGTACTTTTGTGCTTTATAATTTCACATAATATAATATGAATACAAGACGAGATTTTTTGAAGAGAGCGGCGCTGGCAGGCGTCGGAGCGGCATTGATACCGGAGATTGCGGCGGCTGCCGTCAGAGAGCAACAGTTTACAAACGCGAAAAAGATTACGCTCAACAAGGATAGCGTGATTCTTTTTCAGGGCGATTCGATTACCGATTGCGGACGCAAACGCGAATCCATCTCCTGCAACAATGCCGACCAGTTAGGTCTGGGCTATGCTTTGTTTACGGCTACCGGAATACTCAACCGGCATGCCGACAAACTGCCTAAGATATATAATCGCGGCATCAGCGGAAACAAGGTGTTTCAACTGCGCGAGCGCTGGGAGATCGACACGCTGGCTTTTATGCCCGACGTGCTGAGTATCCTTATCGGAGTGAACGACTATTGGCACACGCTTTCGAGCGGCTACAAAGGCACAGTCGAGATTTATGAGAACGACTTGCGCAGTCTGCTTAAATACACAAAGGAAAAACTGCCTGCCACACAGTTGGCGCTCTGCGAACCGTTTGCCATCAAGGGCGGCTCGGCTATCAATGAAGACACTTGGTTTCCCGCATTCGACGGTTATCGCAAGTCGCTCAAAAAACTTGCCGCCGAGTTCGATACCGTTTTCGTACCTTTTCAGTCGGCTTTCGATGAAGCTGTAAAGTTAGCCCCACCAACCTACTGGTCGGCCGACGGCGTTCATCCCGACCTTCCCGGACGACAACTTATGGCCGATACCTGGATAGCAGCTACAGGACTTTAATCGCAGCAAACGTCGCGTAAGGCTAATGCACATCACCCTCGGGGGGCTTGGAGGCTTGTCAGTTTCACTATATTAATGATTGTATCCCTGCTCTTTTCCAGAGATTGAACGGGGAGAAACTCGTAGCGACCATGAAAATTCAGTCCACCGCCAAAAATGTTAGGACATGGGAGGTTCATGAAAGATAGCCGCGCCCCGTCGGTACCACCACGTATGGGCTGGACTATCGGCTTTACTCCACACATCTGCATGGCTTCAAAGGCTATGTCGATGATTTCCTTGTGTGGCTCAATCTGCTCGCGCATATTGTAATAATTGTCTTTTATATCGACCTTGATATCCGAATGCATCTCGGCTCGCATCTTCTGCGCTATGTCCTGCATCAATTGCTTTTTCTCCTCAAAGAGAGCGTGGTCGTGGTCGCGTATGATATACGAAAGAGTAGCCTCTTCGACTGTGCCTTTGATTGCAGTAAGATGATAGAAACCCTCGTACTTTTCGGTGTTTTCGGGACGCTGGTCGTGAGGCAGACAGTCATGGAAGTAAACGGCCGACTGTAAAGCGTTTTGCATCTTGTCCTTGGCATATCCGGGGTGGATATTACTCCCTTTGATGGTAACAAGCGCCGCAGCTGCGTTGAAGTTCTCATATTCGAGTTCGCCGACAGCTCCGCCATCAACGGTATAAGCCCACTTGCAGCCAAACTTCTCTACGTCGAAGTGATCGGCTCCTCGACCTATCTCTTCGTCGGGCGTGAAGGCTATGCGTACCTTTCCATGAGGGATTTCATCGTGTTGCTTGAAATAGCGCATGGCGCTGATAATAGCCGCTATACCCGCCTTGTCGTCGGCTCCGAGTAAGGTTGTGCCGTCGGTAACAATCAGTTCCTGACCGACATAATCGTTTAGTTCGGGAAACGTCAACGGCGACATTACTATGTTCTGCTCCGGGTTGAGGATAATATCCCCGCCCTGATAATTGATAATGCGAGGACGGATGTTGCAGCCCGACATGTCGGGGCTGGTATCAAGGTGTGCAATAAAACCGATAGCAGGGGCGGCGGTCGCTATATTTGCAGGCAATGTAGCCATTAGATAGCCATTATCATCCGGAGAAATATCCTCTAAGCCAATCGCAAGTAAATCTCTTGCAATAGCGTTTGCGAGCAGTGTTTGCCCTTCCGTAGTCGGCGAAGTAGTCGAACTGTCATCCGATTGAGTGTCGATAGCTACATATTTAAGAAAAAGATCAGTCATAGTTAGTGAATAGTTATTAGTGAATAGTGATTAGTGAATAGTGATTAGTCCTTCGTTATTAGTTATTCACTATTCGTTGTTCGTTATTCACTATTCGTTGTTCGTTGTTCGTTATTACTACTTCTTTCGGGTATTGCATAGTGATACAGTGTAGCGAGCCGTTTTGCTTGATAAGCGGACGGCAATCAATACCTGTTACTTCTCTGTCGGGGAAAGCCTTTTGCAATGCTTCTCGGGCTATCTCGTCCTTCTCCGTCATATAGAAAGGAACTAAAACGGCGTCGTTTATAATCAGAAAATTAGCGTAAGTAGCAGGTCGCGGAACTCCTTTCCAACTGAAATAATCCGCCATTGGAAGCGGTATCAGACGGTAAGGCTCGCCGCTTGCAGTACGAAATTCTTTCAGTCGGAGTTCTATATTTCGATATGTATGGAAGTCCTTATG
>JAITNE010000190.1 GCA_031290635.1 Tannerella sp.
TATTCGGAGCGCGTTAACGGATAGGTTTCACGATAAAGCGCGCCGCGACCTTCTCTGTCCTCCACCCACTTTGAGCCTTCAATCGTGTCGCGAAACATAAACCCCTCTTCCTTTTGTATATCGGTGTTTGGGGTGATGTAAGTCATGGGTTCGGTCGTCCGGATATTCTTTGAGGTATTGATGCGCACGACTGTACCGACGCAATTTTGCGGGCAGTGCGGCGTACCGGTGAAGACATACTCCTGCGCAGCGTTTGGGATGGGTCGACCCATGATCATGGTGGTCGGAAAAGCAATGTCGTTGCCATAAATCTCGACGGAATTAGTCCCGTCGGGATTCATAGCCCACAAACACTTGACTGCAACCGCTCCCTTGTCAACGTACTCCCATCGCGTGTACATGATTCGGCCGTCCGGCAAGACGGCTGGCGTGCTCTCGGAGACGGAACTGTTGGAAAGCTTTTGCAGATGTCCTCCATCGCCGTCCATACGATATAAAACGGTTGTAGTGAAGATGTCCGGCGCGTCGCAAAGGATGCCGAACCTGCAGCGTGTAGAGATGAAGGCGATGCTTCCGTCGGGCAGATAACAGGGGTCAAGATCCTCCGTGCCATGATGATACCCTGCGATTTTATATTTGTTGACTACATCGACTTCATCTTCCGGCGAGAAAGTTAGCTGTCTGAGCTGCGAGCCGTCCGTCCCCACTTCATAAATCCTGTATCCGACATGCTGTTCAGCCTTGTAAGCGAAAACTATCTTCCGTGCATCAAAGGATACATCGAATGCTCCAAACACGCCGCCGGTCAGCTCCGGCGCCAACTCGCGTATTTCACCGTTTTTGACGGAAAGGACATAGATGTTACCGCCCGGCATCCACTTTGTGTTGAGATACTCGGTGTAGTAATGGTTACTGTTGTAAGTGAAGCGCTTAACAAATGCAATTTCATCAACGTTTTGTTGAAGCAACTGCGTTCGGACAGCGGGCGCAATCGACCCCGCAATCTTTTCCGAAGGATGGGTTGTAGCATGTTCCTGTGCATAAGTGTTTCCGGCCTGAGTCTGTGTGGCCGGAACGTTTCCTGCGGAACAGATAAGCGCCGCACAGGTCATTGCAATGTACGAATTAATTTTGTATCTGTTGCCGTCCCTCATTGCAAGGCGCGCAACAATTTTGCGGATACTGAGTGATAAAATATTTTTCATATATAATAATGTATAAAAACTTGCTTGTAAAAACGCAACAAATGTACGAAAATATATTGGATTTGCAGGCTTAACGGATTGCTTCGCCGTGCTTGCAATGCCGTCGCTGCACCCCGTCATTGCAATGAAAAAAGCAATATTGTAACTGTCGGATGCGATACAACGAAGCTGAAACTTTGCAGCTCCCTGTAACATAGCATGTAACTGCGAAATTGCTCGTCGTACCTCCTTGCAATGACAGAGCAGTAGAGCATTCATCCAACGAAATAAAAGACATCATCCGAAGAAAAAAAGAATTGTTTTCTTCGGATGATGCTTGTTGTCTCCTTATCATGGAATTGGGGAATATGGTTGCTGTGAGTAGCTACTTTATCATTATATCTTTCTATGACAAGCTTTCTCCTACTGCCTTCTTATGCTTCGCGGTGGGGTGGACTTTTCGGCTTGGGGGGCTTTGGGTTCCTTTTGTTTGGGAGCTGAGGCGGTCTTGCTGTCGGTAGATGTTACTCCGGCGCTGCGGGAGGCGGTCTTCTTGAGTTTCTTGGCGTCTTTCTTGCTGAGGACGATGGTGGTGTCGGGCTGTATCCAAAGGGAGTCGTTGAAGGCGCGGAGCTGCTGCTCAATACGCTGCTGCTCGGCGCGGAGTGAGTCCGGCTCGGGACAGTACTGCATCAAAGCGAGGTTCATCAGGTTCTCGGTCTTGACTATCTCGCCGTCGAAGAGGCGGCGACGGAAGTAGTCGTCGATGGTGAAGGTCTTGGCGTTGTTGAGGTTGGAGGTCATGATGTAGTTGCTGCGGATGTAGGGGCGGACGTCTTCGTACTTGACCCAGAACATCGGCATGCGCTGTTCGCCGGCGTCGGTCATCATGAGGGCTATCGGGCAAAGGGCTTGTATCTGAACGTCGAAGAGGGAATTGTTCTGGTCGAAGTACCAGGCTTCTTTGATGTAGATTGCGCGGACTTCGGCGGAGGGGACGTCGCTGGCGTTGATTACGTAACGCGCGGGACGACCGCCGCCGGCTGGGACTTCTTCGTAGAGCAGCTCGAAATTGTCGAGCATCTCCTTGAAGAGTAGCTGGTTTTCTTCTTCAAAGGATTCGTAGCCGTCGGTGTACTTGTAAACCTTGACTTTGCCTTCGCTTACGAGTCGAAATATGGCTGTGAAGAGGTTGACCGAGCCGTTCAGCTCCTGCACGGGATAGTAGAGGGGGGCGTTCTTTTCGCGGGTCAGGTCAAGCTCGCGAATCATGGTTCGCGTCCATCGTGCGCGTCCTACTTCCTGCGTCATCTGCTCGTTCAGGATTTGTGCGCGAACGGACAGGGGTTTGTTAGCAGCGTCGTTGTTAGCGCTTCCGGGCTGATTGGGGGCGGTGCGCTCGGCTCCGCGACTGACGCGGGGGGCGGTGTTTTGCGCTTCTGCGCTGAGAGTGGCACATATTGCCAAAGTGAGAATAATTAGTCGTTTCATTGTCTTATTTTTGTTGTTGATGACTTCATTTCAGTTTACTATGACTTCCATTGAATACTTGATGCTGACAGGGCGTCCGGCGGGATTGAGCGCCTTCACGTTTCCTATATAAAAACGTTTGCCGCGGGCAAGGTCGCGGATTTTCTCCTTTTGCTGCGGGGTAAATTCGCGGCTGTTGGAGATTAAGGGGATGGTGTTGCCGAGGGCGTCGATAAAGTTGAGGGTGAAGCCGGTTACGGTGTGGGGAACGAGCAACACGCCGTCGTCGATTGCGGCGTCGATGCCGGGGGCTTCGATGAGGGTGCGCTTGGGGACGAGTCCGCCGGTAAACTTGCGGGGGCTGCCGTTGACGTCTTTGTAAGCGAGGTATGGCTGCGGGTCGGGCAGGGGGCGTACTTTGAAGACTTTGCTTTCGGTGAGCTTGCTGTCGCGGACGTTGGCGGTCAGGGTGATGGTTACTTCGGGGGCTTTCTGGAGGTCGAGGCCTGAGACAGTCCAGATGTTCTTTTCTTTGAAGCGGACTACGCCGCTGGAAATGGAGGGGCTGACTGCGCCGCTGGGTACGCTGGGCATGGACATCTCCATGTCGTTGTCGATGCTTTCGTAGAGGAATGTCATCAGCAGGGGTGCGATTGTGGCGGAGGATTCGGTGATGGAATATTTTTCTTCAAAGGTGTATTTTTCGCCTTCGGCCATGACGTAGCCTGTGAACGTGCGCTCGCCTACGCCGCCGGCGGGGATGCTGATGTTGTTGTCCTTGAGTTTGGTTGTGCCGAGGTAGTATTCGGGTTGCTTGGTGGAATCGACGGCGGCAAGGACTATCTGCGCCTGATACTGTCCGCCGCTGGTTACTATCTGGCTTTTGGGGATGACGAAGGCTTTGATCTTGTTGACGCGATAATCGCCTACATCGACGTTCGTGATGAGGGTCGAGAGGACTTCGCCTTCGACGTAACGGACGTCGTTCTGTAGTTTGGTGAGGATCGTGATGGCGGCGGCGACGGGCATGTTCTCAAACATCGCGTTTTCCCATGATGTGGACATGACGCCGGCTTTCTTGACGGCTTCGGTGGTGAGCATCGACTCAAACAGGCTTTGTTTTGATATATCTACGAGCAAGCCCATGTCTTTGCGGTATGCTTCGATGGATTCGCGCAACTTGTGGCCTTCGCCGACGACGGGGGCTAACATTACGACGGATGCGGCTTCGAGGTCGTCCTTATGATCGATGTTGCGGACGTCGCCCTGTGAGCCGTCGGTCTGCTGCACGATGCGCAACTTGAGGTCGTCGATGTAATCGTAAAGTTCGTCGGAGCGCTGCTTGACTTCTACGCCTTTCTCGTACCACTCCTTGACCTTGGCAGGGTTGGCTTCGTAAGCTCGAGAGAGATCCGACTTGGCGTCTTCGTTGCGCTTGGTGGCTTCTTCGGTGGATTTGCGGAGACTGTTCTCGACGATTTCGAATCCGTCAAGCACCTCCGAAGATACGTTCAACGCCATCATCGCAATGAAGACAAGATACATCAGATTTATCATCTTCTGCCTTGGTGAATTGGGATTGTTTGATATTCCAGCCATAAGTTTTTTTGAAGTTAAGAAGTTAAAATTCTTTGAAGTTAAGGAGATAGGAAGTTAAGAAGTCAGGAAGTTGTCCACGGATTGCACTAATTAACACGAAGGGGATTGAATTAAACGAATTAGCACAAAGGAGATTGCTTCGTACCTCGCAATGACGAATGTGCGACACGCGATGACGACTGTGCGACACGCAATGACGGCTGTGCGACACGCAATGACGAATGTGCGACACGCGATGACGGCTGTGCGACACGCGATGACGGCTTCTGATTATCAACTGCTCACTTTTCATTGTTCCCTGTTCGTTGTAAATTGTTCATTGTTCCCTGTGCATAGTTTATTGCATGCTATTCCCTGTTCTCTATTAGTTATTCACTACTCCTATCTGAATCCGCCCGTAGGGTAGGGTGGTTGGTAGGTAGTCTGCGAGGGTTGATAGTTAACGGCCTGCATGTTGACGGTCATAGCTTGCAGCAGACGGCTGTAAACTTGATTTAGCTGGGATAGCAGCTGCGCCATCCGCTCATTCTCGTTGCGGAAAGCGGATGTATCTACGAGCGAAGTGTCATACAAATCGCGTATGCGGTTCAGTCCGGAGTTAATATGCTGAATAGTGTCCATCTGCGAGCGCAGTCCGTTGAGTTGCGTCTCATAGAAATGATTCATATTCGAGAGATTATCGTTCAATCGGCTCATCCGTTCGACGTAGCCGACAGTTTTTTCTTCTCCTCCGTCACCGGCCTTATCTCCGGTGATGACCCGACATGAATTGACCAGAGTGTCGGACACTTCACCCAAAGAAGCCGTTATCTCACTGACTCTTTCGAGGTTTTCGGTTACGCCGTGAATCTTGTCGATGTATGCTTGGGTAGCATCCGTGAGGTCAGCCATCTTTGAAATCTGTTCAGCTGCGCCGTTGAGCTTCTTGATGCTCTCGGCCAACAACTCGGCGTCTTCCTCCGAAACATTGATTCCCATCTTAGACATACCTGCATTGACCAGACTCTGTGGCGAAGGTCGCTGATCGGACTGCTGATCCGGCTGACCCTGCGGAGTTGTACCCTGCGGGAATGTTCCCTGCGGATGTGCGCCGCCGCTTAGACCGGAAATGTCGCCTATCACTATAGCGCCGCCTCCGACGCCGCCTCCACCGCCTCCGGAGAAGCCTCTGCCGCCTCCAGAGCGGTTTCCACTGAGTTCGGTAGAGTTTCCACTGAGTTCAGTGAAGTTTCCACTGCTATCAGTGAAACCTCTACCGCTACCGGCGCTTCCGCCTTCGTCTTCGAGCACTACTCCGCCGACTACTCCGCCTGTCAAGCCGCCTCCAGCGCCGCTTCCGCCTGCAAACTCAGGTCTGTCGAGGGGATTCTTCGATTTAAGAACGGGGAAAACTTCATCCCAATGGTAATCGCTCGACGGTCGTTCGAAAGCCGAGATAAGAAATACGCATGCCTCCGTAATCATCGCTATAAAGAGGATTTGATTAGCATAAGGCAGATGCACGATTTTGAACAGAGCGCCGATGATGACCACCGCCGCGCCCCAACTGTAAAGAAAGTTCAAGAAACGCTTGCCTCCATCGCTTGATAGAAACATCTCGAACCTGTTTTTGTATCTGTTGTACTTTCCCATAATGTAAAATATTATTTTTTTCCTTTTTTAGAATTTGAGAAGCCTACCTGCGTGCGAACGCAACGGAAGCCAATGTAAGAGCGCGTCTCGTTCTGGTACTCGAAAGTACGCATGTCGGCGCGTATGTTGTGTGCCACATCTTTCCACGAGCCACCCCTGACGACCTTCTTCTTCATCTCGTAAGGGTCTTCTTTAGCCGCGTGATAGCTTAGCTCAGGGTTTAGATCGCTCATTTGCTTGGGACCTGATTCGTAGAAGACCGTCGAAGTCCATTCGGCTACGTTTCCGGCCATGTCGTACAGCCCGAACTCGTTTGGCGCAAACGATGCTACGCGGGCTGTTATCAGATGACCGTCTTCGGTATAGTTGCCGTCGCCCGGCTTGAAGTTTGCCATAAAGCAATCTTTAGTATCTTTCAATCCCTCAATCGACCATGGATATTTGTTCTCGTTCTTACCCGCGCGGGCTGCATATTCCCACTCGCCTTCGGTCGGCAGCCGGAATGGTTCAACCAACTGACCGGGCGGCAAAGTCAGCGCCGACTTGTAGAGATTCGTCCGCCATACGCCGAAAGCCGTTGCCTGCTCCCACGAAATCCCGATGACCGGATATTCATCATATCCGGGATGAATAAAGTACATCCTTAGATATGGCTCGTTGTATGCGTTCCTGAAATCGTTGATCCACGACGTTTCATCAGGATAAATGTTGACAATCCGGGT
>JAITNE010000201.1 GCA_031290635.1 Tannerella sp.
GCGACGACGGATTCCGCGACATCAATCTTTATTTATTTAATTTTCGTACCTTTGCGCCCTGAATTTAATAGAAAATATGGAGATAAAAAGCGCAAAATTCGTGATAAGCAATACGGATATGAGGAAGTGTCCGGCGGGAAACATGCCGGAATATGCTTTCATCGGACGGTCTAATGTAGGTAAGTCATCCTTAATCAACATGCTGACTAACCAACGCCACCTTGCCATGACTTCACAGAAGCCCGGCAAGACCCAACTCATAAACCACTTCCTGATTAATGACGAATGGTATCTGGTTGACCTGCCCGGCTACGGCTTCGCACAGCGTGGCAAGGAAGGACGCGAAAACATCCGGCGCATCATCGAAGATTACATCCTCCAACGAGAACAGCTGACCAACCTTTTCGTGCTTATCGACTGTCGCCTTGAGCCGCAGCTTATCGACCTCGAATTTATGGAATGGTTAGGCGAAAACGGAATCCCCTTCTCAATGATTTTCACTAAAACCGACAAGATAAGCAAAGGCAAACTTACCGCAAACATCGAACAATACAGTTCCAAGATGCTTGAGACTTGGGAAGAGCTGCCCCCGTTGTTCACTTCATCCGCCGAGAAAAAAGAAGGCGGCGAAGATATCCTAAACTTCATCCGAAAGATAAACGCGAGTCTATGAAAGTGTGCATTGCAGAGAAACCGAGCGTAGCGCGGGAGATAGCCGAAATACTCGGCGCACGAACCCGACGGGAAGGCTATATTGAGGGCAACGGCTATCAGGTGTCGTGGACATTCGGTCATCTCTGCACCCTCAAAGAGCCGCACGACTACTACCCCGGCTGGAAGCAGTGGAACATGTTCTCCCTGCCTCTGATACCGCCGCGCTTCGGCATCAAACTAATTGAAAACAATCAAGCTTACGAGAAGCAGTTTAAGATAATCGAAGCTCTGATACAGAACGCCGACGAGGTGATAAACTGCGGAGACGCCGGAATTGAAGGCGAACTTATACAGCGCTGGGTGATGCTTAAAGCTGAATGCAAATGTCCGGTGCGCAGACTCTGGATTTCGTCGCTGACCGAAGAAGCTATACGCGACGGATTCAAATCTCTCAAAGACCAAACCGCATACCAAAACCTCTACGAAGCCGGTCTCTCGCGGGCAATCGGCGACTGGCTGCTCGGAATGAACGCTACCAGACTTTACACCGTGCGCTACGGACAAAACGGTCATGTGTTGTCGATCGGACGAGTGCAGACCCCTACCCTCGCGCTGATTGTCAAGCGCCATAAAGAGATTGAAAACTTCAAACCTGAAGCTTATTGGGAACTCAAAACAGTCTATCGTGAAACCACCTTCTCTTCAACTCAAGGCAAGTTTGCCAGGAAAGAAGACGGCGAAGAAGCGCTGCGGAAAATCCTGGACAAACCCTTCACCATCACCGATACGACCCGTAAGAAAGGCAATGAAGCTCCGCTACGGCTGTTTGACCTTACTTCCTTGCAGGTCGAGTGCAACAAGAAGTTTTCTTTCTCTGCGGATGACACATTGAAGCTGATACAGTCGCTTTACGAGAAGAAAGTTACTACATATCCCCGCGTCGATACCACCTTTCTGACCGACGACATCTATCCTAAAGTTCCGCAGATACTGAAAGGACTTGTGGATTATCCCGCCCTGACAGCGCCATTGCTTTCGGCCGCCAAGATTCCCAAATCCAAGAAGGTTTTCGACAATTCGAAAGTTACCGACCACCACGCAATCATCCCTACCGGCGTCGCTGCGCATAATCTTATGGATAATG
Source organism: Tannerella sp. (assembly GCA_031290635.1). GTDB lineage: Bacteria > Bacteroidota > Bacteroidia > Bacteroidales > Tannerellaceae > Tannerella. The sequence goes on from JAITNE010000201.1 coordinate 1,799, forward strand.
AGAGCAAGGTCTATGACCTGGTAGCCCGTCGCTTTATAGCCGCGTTTTATCCCGACTGCGAGTTCTCTACTACAACTGTTCTGGGAGAAGTCGAGGACGTAAAGTTTAAGGTTACGGGCAAGCAGATACTCAAACCCGGCTGGCGTGTAGTCTTTGAAAAGGAAACCGACAAGGAAGGCAAGGAAGGTGAAGCCGAAAGCGACGAAGTAGCCGTCCTGCCCGACTTCGTCAAAGGCGAAAGCGGCCCTCACAAGCCCGATTTCATGGAGAAGTGGACGACGCCTCCCAAGCTCTACACTGAAGCAACCTTGCTTCGGGCTATGGAAACTGCCGGCAAACTCATCGAAGACGAGGAACTGCGCGACGCCCTGAAAGAAAACGGCATCGGCCGACCATCGACCCGCGCCGCCATCATCGAAACCCTCTTCAAACGCACTTATATCCGCAAGGAACGTAAGAACCTGATTGCTACTCCGACAGGGATTGAGCTGATTGACACCATTCAGGAAGAGTTGCTCAAAAGCGCCGAACTGACGGGTCAGTGGGAGAAGAAACTGCGTCAGATAGAGCAGGGCGCATACAAAGCCGGCGACTTCATCAACGAATTAAAGGAAATGATAGCCCTGATAGTGGCAAACGTCCGCAAAGACACTACTTACCGCAAAATCACCTGATATACATTATCGTAAAATAACATAGATATGAACGTAACAACAAACGAAGTTATTGATTGGGCAAAACAATTTCTTGCCCGCGCCGACGAAGAACTGACGCCGGAAGAAGTAAGAGAGCAGAAGAAGTTCGCGTCGCTCGTGCAGACCCCCGAACACAAGACCTTCCTGTCGAGGATGCTCGACGAATCGTCGCAGATACGCAACGCCGGCAAACTCAACAAGCGAGTGCGTCAGATAATCCGGGAATACGGAATACCTGATTTCTTCGGCTCGTCAGACAGGCTGTTGATAAAGCTCTACCTTCTGGGCGGCTATCTTTTCCCCTCCATCGCCATGCCGATATTCAAAGCCAAACTGCGTGCCGAAACTAAGAAGATAATCATCGCCGAAGAGCGTCCCAAGCTGACCCGTCATCTCGACGACCGCCGCAAGAGCCGCATAGGGCAGAACGTCAACCTGCTGGGTGAAGTAGTGCTTGGCGACGGCGAAGCTCGCATCCGCTACGAACACTATCTCGAAGCCCTCGAAGCCCCTGACATCAACTATATATCCGTCAAGATCTCCGGCATCTACGCTCAGATTCATCCGCTGAGTTATGAGCAGAATAAACGTGAGCTGTGTGATCTTATGGCTCCCATCTACAAGAAAGCGATGGACAACAAATACATTGATTACGACGGCAACGAGCGTGCGAAATTCGTCAATCTGGATATGGAAGAGTACAAAGACGCTCTTCTGACGCTCGAAGTATTCATTGAAACGCTCAGCAGGCCGGAGTTCAAGCATTACAGCGCCGGCATTGTCGTACAGGCATATCTTCCGGACGCCGAAGACTTGCAACGACGCTTGATAGCCTTCGCCGGGCAGCGTGTTGCCGACGGAGGAGCGCCGCTGAAGATGCGTCTCGTCAAGGGCGCAAATCTGCAGATGGAGAGCATAGTATCATCGCTGAAAGGCTGGGATTGTCCTGTTCACCGTTCAAAGGTTGAAGTTGACGCCAACTACATGCACATACTTGATATTGCCTTGCAGCCCGACAACGTCAAGGCGCTGAACATCGGCGTCGCCTCTCACAACTACTTCAGCATAGCCTACGCACATCTGTTGGCCGAGAAAAACGGCGTTAGCGATTATGTAACATTCGAGATGCTCGAAGGGATGGCTAACAACCTGCCGCGCGTCATGCGCAAGCTACAGAAGCACATCATACTCTACACTCCGGTTGTCCGTTCCAATCATTTCCTCAACGCTATCTCTTACCTCGTGCGCCGTCTCGACGAAAACACCGGCAAGGACAATTTCCTCAGCTACTCCTTCAACCTGATGCTCGACAGCAAGCAGTGGCGTTTCCTCACCACTCAGTTCCTCGAAGCATACAAACGTAAAGACAG
>JAITNE010000001.1 GCA_031290635.1 Tannerella sp.
GGATTTATTGATGCGTATTGATATGTATAAAGTTTCGCAAAATACAGATTTCTCAAACAGATACAAATATACGTCATTTCTGAATAAAAACAAATCCTTGCAAATGGAATTATTTTAGCACCCGTCCGCATAGCCTTCAATTTCTCCGGCGGATTTCTTCGGCTTCCAAATCCGGCTCGTCTTCATGTCTCTTATCTGACCATAGAGTTGATTTTCGTTGTTCATGGATAATGAGTTATTTTCATTCATATTATCACTTTTAATATTTTTCGATAATGCTACCAATCCAATTCGTAACGCAGTGTGTCACAATTTATTTCATTTGATAAGATTCATAAATTCTTCGCGGGTTTTGGCTTGCTGGAAGTAACCGGTGAAGTCGGATGTGGTCGTTAGGGAGTTTTGTTTTTCGACCCCGCGCATCTGCATACATTGGTGCTGGGCTTCAATCACTACCATCACGCCTAATGGATTGAGCGTATGCTGGATGCAATCCTTGATTTGCAGCGTCATGCGCTCCTGTATCTGCAGGCGACGGGCGAAGATGTCAACTACACGGGGTAGCTTGCTTAGTCCGGTGATGTATTTGCGGGGGATATAAGCGATATGCGCCTTGCCGAAAAACGGTAGCAGATGATGTTCGCAGAGCGAGTAGAAATCAATGTCCTTGACAATGACCATCTGCTTGTAGTCTTCTTCAAGAAACATAGCCGAACGCAAAACCTCATACGGGTCTTGATTGTATCCCTGCAGCATAAACTGCATGGCTTTGGCTATGCGGGCGGGCGACTTGAGCAGCCCTTCGCGTTCGGGATTTTCACCCAGCAGGCGGATTATCTCGCGGTAATGACCCGCCAGAGCCTGTGTTATTTCTTCGTCGAGAACAGCTTGCATCTGATTTAATCTAATGGTAAGCGAATTTCTTCCTCGATGATATAAATCTCGTTTTTGACTTTGGGGAACGAGCCGCGCATGCCGCGTAACATCAGCGTCGCTTCCTCATAGGAACGGAAGTTGCCTACCTGTAGCTTCCAGAACGGGGCGTAAAAATCAACATAGGTGTCGATATCAGGATACAGTTCCTTGATTTTTGTCTGTAATGCAGTGGCTTCAGCTTTCGAGGTACGCTGATTGTTGCCCGAATAGACTTGCAGACGGTAGCCGGCGGTTTTGAGATAGGTCTTGCCGTTGTACACGTCAATGTTTTCGCTGTCGATACGAGTGCCGACGAGCATCTTGACCGTTTCGGGCTGATGGATGATTACCTTACCTTCACCCGTACGGGGCGTTTTCTCAAACGAATCGAAGATAGAAAAGTGCAGCATCTGGGCGGATACCGAAGAGTATCCGCCGAGAGCCGTCACTACTATTAAATTCATGAAATAGAAAAGTCTTGTCATATCTTAATCAAAAGCCTCAATGATAGGAAGGAACTTGTCAACGCTAAGCGACGCGCCGCCTATCAGTCCACCGTCCACATCAGGGTTGGCGAAGAGTTCGCGAGCGTTATCCTTGTTGCAACTGCCTCCGTAGAGTATAGATGTGTCGTCGGCTACCTTTGCGCCGTATTTGGCGGCTACAGTACTGCGGATATGGGCGTGTATTTCCTGAGCCTGCTCTGAGGTAGCTGTTACGCCTGTGCCTATAGCCCAAACCGGCTCGTAGGCGAGGACTAACTTGCCGAAATCATCGACCGAGAGGTCGAAGAGCGAGCTTGCAATCTGCGCATCTACTACCTCGAAATGCTTGCCTGCCTCGCGCTCTGCCAAGACCTCGCCTATGCAGAAGATAGGCGTCAGACCGGCTGCCAGCGTCAACAGCACTTTCGCACGCAGTGTTTCGGGCGTTTCGTGATAGTAGGCGCGACGCTCAGAGTGTCCGATTATCACATACTTAGCGCCTGTCGAAGCAATCATTGCGGCCGACACTTCGCCTGTGTAAGCTCCTTTGTCCTTGTCGGCGCAGTTCTCAGCTCCGACGCCGATTTTAGCTGTATCGACGGCAGCTACTACGCTTGCGAGGTGTGTGAAAGGCACGCCTGCCACTACGTCGCATTTTGTCGTTTTGCCTTTGAGGGCTTCATTCAATCCTTTGGCAAGCGCCAAACCTTCGGGAAGAGTTGTATTCATCTTCCAATTTCCTGCTACAATTTTCTTTCTCATATTATGTTTGTTGTCTTAAAAATTTGAAATCATATAACCAAACGAGCAGCAAAGGTAGCACAAAACAGCATATTATCCAAATCCAGGGGTTGTTTTTTTTCGCTTCTCCATTCAGAAGGCTCTCTATTTCAGCGTTTATGACCTCTTCGTGAGGCAGATTGCTGTAGTGCCATTTCTGAATGACCGTTCCGGAACGCAGCATAACCAAGCCCGGATTAGCCCGGATGATGGTTTTGAGCGTTACATCGTCAGCGGTCAGGAAGGGATATTCGGCGCCGGTGGTATTGTTCCACTCTTCGATGGATTCATGCGCTGATGCGGTAACTCCATAAAATGCGTACCCATGCTTGCGGGCATAGTCGTAAATACTGTTTATCTCGTCGCTATTACTGTCGCTTGCGTCCTCTAAATGCGGCGAGACGAGCAGAAAGACCGTCTTGTCTTCTTCCAGAATTTCGTCGGAGATATTGTTGTCGCTCGCATCATACAACTCAAATGATATTATCGGCGGTCTGTAGCCTTCTTTCACTATCTTCGAATCGACGAAAGTCCAGGTTGAATCAATCTCGGCGAGCGAAGCCATCGAAAAAGTCTTCTGCTTACCGTCTTTAGTATAGATAAATTCAATCTC
>JAITNE010000025.1 GCA_031290635.1 Tannerella sp.
AGACAAGCTCGCTTTCGACGGACAAACAGAGCAATTCATAGAATATATCAGCACGGCTTTTGTCCGCAACCTTTCGGATAAAGACCTGCGACAGTTTGATGAGAAATATCTTAAAATCATACTGCTGACTAACCTGTTTTATGGCAGGTACTTTATTCCGATTTCGGAGATGGAGGTATCGGAGGGCTATACGGACATCTACCTTATACGTAGCGGGATATATCGCAATATGCCATACGAGTGGGTCTGGGAGATAAAGTACGTCAAGCAGACAGACGCCAAGAAACCGGCGGTCATAGAAGCTAAGAAACAGAAGTCGCGCGAGCAGCTGGCTAAATACCGCGCCTCGCATCTCTTCTGTGACCGTACAGACGTCCGATACTTGTCGGTTATCTTTATAGGCAAGAGGAAGGTAGAGATGGAGGAAATTAATTGAGAATTGAGAACATAGAAATTAGATTGCTTCGTGCCTACCAATGACGGATTTTGCAAAATCCGCTAAAAAACAGCAGAGTACTAAAATACTCCGAAGCAGTTTTTAAGCCGTCATTTCACCTTGTTTGAACTTTTTATAGGGACTCGCAATGACGGGAAAGTAGAAGTTAAGCAATGACGGGAAGACGGAGGAAATAAGGGAATTATGAAGAAGAAAAATGATAAAATAAACGATAAGAAAAACGAGGAAGATTATTATATAACAGTGAAGGGTGCGCGTGCGAATAATCTGAGGAATATTGACGTGCGGATTCCAAGGGAGAAGTTTGTGGTTATAACGGGTTTGTCGGGCAGCGGTAAGTCGTCGCTTGCTTTCGATACGCTCTATGCGGAAGGGCAACGTCGCTATGTGGAGAGCTTGTCGGCTTACGCTCGGCAGTTTCTGGGACGGATGAGTAAGCCGGAATGTGATTATATCAAGGGTATTCCGCCGGCAATCGCTATTGAACAGAAGGTGAGCGTTCGTAATCCGCGCTCGACGGTCGGGACTTCGACTGAGATATATGAATACCTGCGATTGCTGTTTGCGCGTGTCGGGAAGACGGTTTCGCCGGTTACGGGAGAGGTGGTCAAGAAACATCAGACTAAGGATGTGGTGGATAAGGCGCTGTCGTATCCGGCGGGAACTCGGTTTGCTATTTATGCGCCGTTAGTGATGCCGGACAAAGGTCGTACTCTGACCGAACAGTTCAAGATTCTAATGAAAGAAGGTTTTACGCGGGTGGAGATACAAAATAAGACCTATAGGATAGAGGAGGCGCTGAAAGATAGTCGGATGAAGTTGAATGATGTGGATGTTGCGGATGTTGAGATTCCGATAGACCGACTGACGGTATCTGATGACAAACTGCTGCGTAATCGTCTGGGCGATTCGGTGGAGACTGCTTTCTTTGAAGGACATAATGTATGCCGACTGAAAGTCTTTAAATCACCCGAAGAATCATCATCCAAAGTATCATCACATAAAAAATCATCCCCCCAAGAACCCAAATATCCCGAACTCGAACTCCCCTTCGACCTTTTCGAGTTCTCCAAGCATTTTGAGGCCGACGGCATCGAGTTTGAAGAACCCACCGAATTGATGTTTAACTTCAATAATCCGATGGGAGCTTGTCCGGTTTGCGAGGGGTTCGGCAGGGTTGTAGGCGTGGACGAGCGGCTTGTGGTGTCGGATAGCGGGCGGTCGGTTTATGACGGCGCGGTAGTTTGTTGGCGTGGAGATGTGATGGGAGAGTGGTTGCAGGACTTCATTACTGCGTCGGCGAAGCACAAGTTTCCTATACATCGGCCGTATTTCGAGCTGAATGAAAAGGAAAAAGACCTCCTCTGGCATGGCGCTGAGGGGGTGAAGGGGATAGATGATTTCTTCGCTTTTGTGGAGAAGAATCTTTACAAGATACAGTATCGCGTGATGAACGCCCGCTATCGGGGTCGCACGGCATGTCCGCGATGCAAGGGCACGAGGCTGAAACCGACCGCCATGTACGTGAGGGTAGGGGGGAAGAACATTGCCGAACTGGTGGCGATGCCGGTGAGCGAACTGATTGGTTTCTTCGACAAGCTGCGGCTGGACGCTACCGATGCGGTGGTCGCCAAACGGCTGCTGATAGAGATTACTAACCGGCTGCAATTCCTGATGAACGTAGGGCTGGGTTATCTGACGCTCGACCGCTTGTCGGCTACACTTTCCGGCGGCGAAAGTCAGCGCATAAGCCTTGCGACGGCGCTGGGGAGCAGTCTGGTCGGCTCGCTTTACATCCTCGACGAGCCGAGTATTGGTCTGCACTCGCGCGACACGGGGATGTTGCTGCAGGTCTTGCGGGAGTTGCAGGCGCTCGGCAACACTGTGGTTGTGGTCGAGCATGACGAGGCGATTATTCGCGCTGCCGATTACATCATCGACATCGGGCCTGACGCCGGACGGCTGGGCGGCGAGGTCGTCTATCAGGGCGCTGTGGCCGACTTGCAGCTTCACACCGACAGCCACACCGTGCGCTATCTCACCGGCGAGGATTCCATTCAGCCGCCCGCCCTGCTGCGTCCGTGGAATCAATACATCGAGATACAGGGCGCTCGTGCGAACAATCTGAAGCATATCACGGTCAGGATTCCGTTGCATGTGATGACGGTCGTTACCGGCGTGAGCGGTTCGGGCAAGAGCACCCTCGTCAGGGACGTGTTTTATGAGGGTATGAAGAGGATTCTGGACGATGCGCCGGCGGCGGTAGAGTGCACGGCGATTAGCGGCGACACGGCTTGCGTGAAAGTTATCGAGTTTGTCGATCAGAACTCAATCGGCAAGAGTACGCGCTCCAATCCGGTAACCTACATCGGCGCTTACGACGAGATTCGCGCCCTCTACGCCGAGCTTCCGCTAGCGAAACAGATGGGCTACAGTTCGGCTTATTTTTCGTTCAACAAGGAGGGCGGCCGCTGCGAAGAGTGCAAGGGCGAAGGGCGAATCACGGTCGAGATGCAGTTTATGGCGGATTTGAAGTTGGAGTGCGAGCTTTGTCATGGCAAGCGGTTCAAGCCGGAGGTGCTCGAGGCGCTGTATCACGGCGTGAGTATTTTTGACATGCTTGAGATGACGGTTAATCAGGCGATAGAGTTTTTGTCTGATAAGGACGATTTCGCGACGGTAACGGCGAAGATAGTGCGCCGTCTGCGTCCGTTACAGGAGGTTGGGCTTGGTTATATCAAGCTCGGACAGACGTCTTCGACTCTCTCCGGCGGCGAAAATCAGCGCGTCAAGCTGGCATATTATCTGGTTCAGGAGAAACACGAGAACACGCTTTTTATCTTCGACGAGCCTACGACCGGTCTGCATTTCCACGACATCAAGACCCTGCTACGCGCCTTCAATGCGCTTATCGATCGAGGTCATACGGTCGTAATCATCGAGCATCACCCTGATATAATCAAATGTGCCGATTACATTATAGATTTAGGTCCCGAAGGCGGTCGTGATGGCGGCCACCTTGTCTTCGCCGGCAAACCGCAAGACATCATAGCCTGCAAAGAATCATACACAGGAAAAGCATTGAAGTTGATGTCCGGGGACAAGCGCAGTGGCACGCGGATTTGATGGATTTATGCAGATGGGGCACGGAATATTCCATAATTCCATAATTATCATAATTTACAGGTTGCTCGTCGCGTGTCGCACGTGTCCGTCATGTTTCTGCGTAGGGGCTGGGCTTGCCCCTGCCCGATAGAGGTACGAAGCAATCTCCAACACTTTGTCATCGGCACGAAACCTTGCCAAAGCGTTTATAATGATATTTACTGCGGGAAATTCGTTCAAAAATCATTTTCCAAGCTTTTTACTGCGGGAAATTCGTTGAAAAATCATTTTCCAAGCTTTTTCCCGCGGGAAATGGTTCGTAAAACGGAAGAGAAGACTTCAACCCCGTTGGTGAAATCTTCTCTTCTTCTATGTATGGATTTAGTTTTGAGATTTTGTGCGGTAGAAGGGACTCGAACCCCCACGCCTCTCGGCACCGGCTCCTAAGGCCGACGCGGCTACCATTACGCCACTACCGCATTGTTGTTTCAATGTTCAGCGCTGCTACAGAGCAATGTTTGTCGCCCTAAATCAACGTTTGAACGCTGCAAAGGTACGGAAAATTTCCGAATCAACAAATTTTTTTCATAGATATATCGCGCCGCCGCAGTTGTCGCGCTCCGCTCCGGTAACGGCGCAGAGACAGTTTGCCTCGCCACGAACCCGCAGTACGCCGAGGAATGCGAAGATGATGGCTTCCTTGAAATCTATCGTTTGAGGGTCGGGGATGATGATCGTTTTTGTGCCGACGGCTCGCAGACGCTCTACCAGGAAGAGGTTGCGAGCGCCTCCGCCGGTGGTGAGCATCGTTTCGCCCGCGCGACCGGCTGAGGATTTGGCTATTTGCAGGGCGATGTGCTCGGTTAAGGTCCGTAGCAGGTCGGCAACCGGCAAGTCAGCGTCCAGACAGGGCTTGAATACGGCTTCAAACCATTCTTTTCCTAAGGATTTGGCGCCTTCGAGCTGATAATAATCCAACTGATTAAGGCGCTCCAGAAGATGGGGGTCGATGGTTCCGCTTCGCGCGATGTCTCCGTCCTTGTCGTATTCAAGACCGAGCAGGTTTGCCGAATAGTTGAGCGCCATGTTGCAGGGCGAAATGTCGTAGGCGACGCGGCGACCGTCCGTGCGAAATGAAATGTTGGAGATGCCGCCCAGATTAAGACATGCGTCGTAATTCCCGAAGAGCAACTCGTCGCCAACAGGCACTAAGGGCGCACCCTGTCCGCCTAAAGCGAGGTCGGAGGAGCGAAAGTCGCAGACGGTCATGAGGCCGGTCTGCGCGGCTATGACCGCTCCACTGCCTATCTGAGTGGTTAGTCCGAGCGAGGGCTGATGGAAAACGGTGTGTCCGTGCGATGCGATGAAGTCGGGTTTCGTCGGCTGTGCGTCGAGGAAAGTATTGATCATTGCAGCCATAACTCGACCTGATTCTACGTTCAATAGCGCGTAATCGGCGGCAGGCAGAGTGATTGCATCCGCCAGCTTCGAGCGCAGGAGAGGGTCGTAAGGGAAGGACTGCGCATCCAATACGCGGTAATCCCAACGACCGTCCACCAGCTCGAAACGGCATAAAGCTAAATCTAATCCGTCAAGCGAAGTGCCCGACATCGTTCCTAATACATTATAAATATCTTTCATATTGTCCACTAATTATTTTTGTCCACGGGTGATTTTTGTCCACGAATTACACGAATTAACACGAATTGCCTACGGAGGATTCTTGTCCACGAATTGCACTAATTAACACGAATTGCCTACGGAAGATTCTTGTCCACGAATTGCACTAATTAACACGAATTGCCTACGGAGGATTTTTGTCCACGAATTGCACTAATTAACACGAATTGCCTACGGAAGATTCTTGTCCACGAATTACACGAATGAGATTGCTTCGTTCCTCGCAATGACGCGTGCGCGATACGTTGGTGATGTGCGGTATGCCGGTGACATGTGCGCGAATTGATCATTATGTAAATTCTGAATATCATGTAAATTCTGAATATCATGTTAATTATGTAAATATAATATGGGTAACTAAATTCGTGCAATTAGTGCAATTCGTGGACAACTTCTTCCGTAGGTAATTCGTGTAATTCGTGTAATTCGTGGATAAAAATCATCCGTGGACAACTTCATCCGTGGACTACGTCTGCCCTTTCAGGTAAAGTATTGCTTCTTCGATGATGGTGTCGATATTATTAAGCTGGTCGGCTTCTTTGATGTCGATTTTGATGTCGGGATCGACGCCGTCCTCGGTCAGCTGCTTGTTGGCGTCGTACATCGGCGAGGATGAAAAACGTATGCTCCAACCGTTAGGTATCTCCGAATGGAAAGGCAGTCCGCAACCACCGCCGGTGCGGTCGCCGATGATCTTAACCTGACGGCAGAGCTTCATCTTGTTGACGAAGTCGTTAGTCGCGCTGTAGCAGCTGCGGTTGGTCAATACAGCCGTCGGACGCAGCCAGCGGATACGCTTGGACGGCTCCATTTCGATGGGGTAAGGCTCGGAGAAGTCGTTGTGAGCGGGACCTTTTTTGTGGCTGATGTATCCTACTAATGTCTTCTCGCTAAGGAAACGGGCGGCGATGCGCTCGGAATAGACCAGCGAGCCGCCGCCGTTCTCGCGCACGTCGAAGATTAAAGCCTTGCAATCCTTGAAATGCAGGAACATCTCGTCGAGATTGGCTTCACCGACGGCGTTCGAGAAGTCGTTGTAGAAGACGTACCCGATGCTGTCGCGCAGGATGAGGTAGCGCAGTCCGCCGGCAATATAGTAGTCGTTGCCGAGATACGCGCGGTGTACGACGGAGTTGTAGTTGTCGGGATAGTTCTCGCTCCAGTCCCAGAACCGCGAGACGTTGAAGGTCGAAATTAGATTTGTATGCCCGTCCCTGAGTTCGCAGAGCATCTCGCCCATCAGCGCAAACAGTTCGTAGCGGTCTAATTCGTTGGTCACTAAAGGCGAATATTTGTCGTGAACGGCTTTCCAGTCGATGTTTTTGTACTCAAAGAAGCAGTAGTTTTGGTCGATAAGCTTCCATAGCGCCTCGAAGTTAGTGCGCGGGTCGGACGAATACTTTTCGTCGTCGGGCGTACATGCGCTCAGGAAGATTGCCAATATCAGAATAATTCTTTTCATCATCATTTTCATTTAGTAATACGCACTGTTGAAGAGGTTGCGGCGGCGCATCTCTCGTCCGCCGAAAGCGATGTATTCTTTCACAAATCCAAGCATCACATTGTTGGAGATGATGTAGCGGTCGAGGTTGTTGATATAGGTCGTGTAGAGCATCCCGAAGTATCCGACGCGCAGGGTCATGTTGCTTACCGGAAAGTCGAGCGTGAGGTAGTTGCGCATGGCAAACTTGTTGCCGATAGATGCGAGCTTGAATATCTCGGCGGTGTTGCCGAGACTGAATATTTCGTAGTAGGATTGATTGTAAACCGGCGAGAAAAGCGCTCCTGCGAAAGGGCTTTCGAGCTGGTAACGGACGGCGAAGGGGTAATTCTTCACGCGAAATTCGTATATCCCGATTACCGACAGGTTTAGGTCGATATCTCCGTGTATCGTCATGGGATTGTTGCCGTTGCGGGTGTTATAAACCATGCCGAACATGCCGCGAGCGCTGCCTCCGACTAATATCTTGAGGAATGGGTCGGGCAGGAAGCGATAGTGGTAGCCGAAGGAGTAATCGACGAATGCTGACAGGAAGTTGGCGTTCTCGGCGCCGTTGAGTGTGGACGAGAGATCTACGTTTACTATGTTTTGGCGCGAATACTTGTAGTCGCTTGAAATGAAGCGCATCCTCTCGCTCATGTATCGGTATCCGTAGCCTTGATAAGCCATGGGCGAAAGGTAGGTGTCTTTCATGCGATACGCGCCGAATCCGACCATCGTGCCTTCGTTGATTGAACGGAGGTCGGCGACGTCAGGCTCGTCGCCGCTGAAGTTTCCTGCGTTTGCGTTTGTTTCGCGCGTGGTTACTTGCGCTCGTTTGCGAGTTACAACATGGCGCTCATAGACTTTAGAAGTGTCGGAACGCTGGAGAGATAGCTGTGCTACGGTGTCGGCTTGCTGTAGGGCGGTCGAGTCAGCAGGTTGTAGGGCGGTCGAGTCAGATACATTATGCAAAACTATTGTGTCTGCCGGCTGCTGTGGCGCTACTGTGTCTGTTGCCTCGCTTACCTGTGCTTCTATCGTAAGCGAAAGAAGCAAACCAAAGGTCGTAAATATATGTTTCAAATTCTTCATGTCAATCTAATTAAAAAGGTTCATCTGAGCATCATCCTGCTCATCATCTTCTATTATAACTTCGTTCTCGTCTCTTTCCTCAAGCGCATCAGGTATCAAAGTCGGTTCAATCTCATAGATTCGGCTGACCGCAAAGGTAGTGAT
>JAITNE010000150.1 GCA_031290635.1 Tannerella sp.
ATCCGGTAGAGACGGGGCGCGCCCCGTCTGTACAGAAGTTGTCCACGAATTCCACGAATTCCACGAATTCCACGAATTCCACGGATTACACGGATTACACGAATGAGACGTACCTCGCAACTCCTATTAATGACGGAGCGGGAGACTGTCATTGCGTGTCGTACATTCGTCATTGCCCCTGCGTTCTCAAATATTTCTTCTCAAATATTTGGTCATTGTCAATTTATTTCGTACTTTTGCAGTTTAAAATAACTATGAGATTGTATGGGCAATGTTTTTAGAGATTACTTGCAAAATATAATGGAGCTGCCGGCGGAGACGCTTGATATCTGTCAAGATATGGTTTCTTACCACAGCGTGAAGAAGAGCGAATTTCTGCTGTCGTCGGGTAACATCGGCGGTTATACCTACTTTGTGGAGAAAGGTATCCTGCGGATGTACTCCCTAAGCACTTGCGGCAAGGAGCATATCGTGCAGTTCGCTCCCGAACGGTGGATGGTTACCGATCGCCGCAGCACATATATGAACGAACCGTCGGTGTATTACATTCAGGCAGTCGAGAAATCTGAGGTCGTCTTCCTGCAGAGAGGTTTTCTTGAGAAGATTACAAGTCTGCACCCCCAAACCTCGACCAAACTGCTGTTTTACCTTCAACGTAACATCATGCTGATGCAGCACCGTATCAATATGTTGCTTGGCGGCACCGCCGAAGAGCGCTATCTTGAGTTCCTCAAGCAGTATCCGCAACTGATTTCGCGAGTGCCGCTATATATGATAGCTTCCTATCTGGGCATCACGCCCGAAAGCCTTAGCCGTGTGCGCAGGTTTGAGTCGATGCGGTCGGCGCTATTGGGTAAATCAAATACGTAGATACTCAAGACATTATGAGTGTGTAATCGTGATGGTTGGGAAGGCGAAGCTGATACCGGCCCGGTTGAAGGCGCGCAGGATTTCGAAATTGACTTTCGAGCGGGTGTGAAAGATGTCGGCCGACTTCTTTATATAGTATATAAAGGTGATAATCAACGCAGAATCGCCATAAGCAGTGAACTCGGCTATAACGTCCAACTTGATTTTGGCATGCTCGGATGCGGTTTCATCTTTTCGATGTACTTCCTCTACACGGTCAGGTATATTTCGCAGTATATCAAGCGCTTCCTCCATCTTTTCGGGCGTAGTGTCGTAGGTTAAACCTATCTCCATCAATATACGCCGAGCAGGTTCTTTAGCGATATTGGTTATCAACGAATCGAGAAGTTTGTAGTTTGGGATGATTACTAAGCGCTTGTCGTCGGTGCGGATGACAGTGCTGCGGATACCTATATCGCTTACTTCGCCTTCAATAGCATCAAACTTGATACGATCGCCTATATTGAAAGGCTTGTCCGACAGGATAATAACGCCGCCGATAACGTTTTTGATGGTATCCTGAGCTGCGAGAGCAAAGGCAATACCGCCGATACCGAGAGTGCCGAGCAGCGTCGTTATTTCCATACCTATATTATGCAGGCCGATAGCAATACCTACTATCCAGACGATCAGATTGACCGAGCGCTTCACCAAAGGCGTATGCTTGGTCGCGATACGCTTGCCATGATACGTTTTAGCTTCGTTGCTACGGATACTGTCCTCGACCGACATAGTGAGCAAACGCGCCGTAAACCATGTTACAGTCAGCACACTCAACAGCATAAAAGAGCGGGCGACCAGAAACTTCAGATGCAAGTCGAAGTCGAGCCGCCAAAGCGCTAACCAGAGCGAAAACAGTATGATACCTATTTTCAGAGGACTTTCGAGCGCTTCGAAGAAGAAGGCTAAGAATTTGGTCTTGCTTTTTTTAGCCGGAGATATGAGCAGTTTTTTGTCATAAATCTTGCCTGCAATGACACGTAACAGATAGCCCGTCAGGATGATAATAGCCGAGATAGTCCAGCTCTCAACCGTGTTCCCATAAAATATTTGTTCCAACATAAAAACCGATTATTTAAGAATTTCAGGGCGTAAAGTTACTCAAAAATTAAACTTTTCCCGTTTTTTGCAGTCCAAGTCAAAAAAGTAGATTACATGACTAAACAGGTTAAATGGGTTTTGGCAGGCATTATTGCGCTGATTATAGCGGGCATGATCGCTTATCCGAGCCTTAAACAAAAATTCAGTTCCGATAAGCCGGACGGTAGGCCGGCTGTAGGAGCATCTTCGCCGATGCGAAGCGCTACTCTGGCAATTGACGGCATAGTATTGAAGAAGAAGACGCTTACCGACAAAGTGGTAAGCACAGGCATTACTATACCCGATGAGGAGGTCAATCTGTCGTTCGAATCGTCCGGTAAGATTGTGGGCGTCTATTTCACCGAAGGCACGCACGTGAAGAAAGGCGAGTTGCTGGCTAAAATCAATGACAAACCGCTACAGGCCGAGTTGAAGAAACTCGAAGCGCAGATACAGCTGGCTAAAGACAGGGTTTTCCGTCAGGGAACGCTGCTGAAGAAAGACGCCGTCAGCCAGGAAGCATACGAGCAGGTAACGACCGAGTATGAGAAGTTAATGGCTGATATAGAATTAGTTAAGGCACATATTATGCAGACGGAGTTATTAGCTCCGTTTGACGGTATTATCGGTTTACGTCTCGTCAGCGAGGGCGCTTATGCCACGCCGGCAACGGAGGTAGCTAATCTGACCAAAATCAGCCCTTTAAAGATAGAATTTTCGATTAATGAGCGTTATGCTGAAGATGTAGCTCCCGGCACAAACATCACATTTCTGATGGAATCGACGAGCGGGCAGTTTCAGGAGCATCACGCCAAGGTCTATGCCGTCGAGAGCAAGGTAACGCTCGACACTCGCACGCTGAAAGTTCGCGCCCTCTATCCTAACGCTAACGAAGCCATACTGCCCGGTCGCACCCTCTCGATAGAGATTACTCGCCGTGAGATACTCGACGCTTTGGTAGTGCCCAGCGAGGCCATTATACCTGAGATGGGCAGAAGTATAGTGTATGTTTACCGAGACGGTCAAGCTAAATCAGCGGTACTGACTACCGGTTTGCGAAGCGAGAGCGAGGTGCAGGCCATAGAAGGAGTACAGGAAGGCGACACGGTGATTACTACGGGCGTGATGCAGATGCGGCAGGGCATGAAGGTCATAATATCTAATCTGAGAGAGGATTGAGATGGCGAATATATCAGAAATAAGTATCAAACGACCGGTCTTGGCGACTGTTATAATGCTTGTTATCCTGCTTTTCGGGATGATAGGATACAAGTCGCTTGGAGTACGCGAATATCCCAGCGTTGACCAGCCTATTATCTCGGTTAATGCTACATATCCGGGCGCTAATGCGGAGGTTATAATGAACCAGATAACAGAGCCTTTGGAGCAGAATATCAACGGTATTCCGGGTATCCGTTCGCTTAGCAGCGTCAGCAGTACGGGCATGAGCCGCATAACGGTAGAGTTTGAGTTGTCGGTTGATTTGGAAACGGCGGCTAACGACGTGCGCGACAAGGTTTCGCGTGCTCAGCGTTATCTGCCCCGCGACTGTGACCCTCCGACGGTCTCGAAGGCCGACGCCGACGCCCAGCCAATCATGCAGA